>WREE01000141.1 GCA_009779515.1 Symbiobacteriaceae bacterium | reverse complement strand
CGCGTTAACCTCGTGAGTCATCCACCGCCTTGCCCGTTGATACTCTCCGCCGCCATTCGTTCCGCAGTGGTCGCCATGGACAACCCCTGCTACTCCTTCGATATCGCACGAAATATAGATTCGCATAAAGGCACCTCCGTTTGTTATTGGTACGATTTAGCTTCAAGATGTCAAAAGGAGAATCCTCCCTGGAGGGACACCGGTCAATCTCAAAACCTTTTTAAGAAGTTGGCACGGTTGCCACCATGCAAGGGTGCTAGCTGCCCAATACCTGCTGTAAATATTTGCCGGTGTAGGAGTGGGCAACTTGAGCTACCTCCTCGGGAGTGCCGGTAGCCACCACATAGCCACCGTTTTTACCCCCTTCGGGACCTAAATCGATAAGGTAGTCTGCCGATTTAATCACGTCCAGGTTATGCTCGACGACAATTACCGAATGTCCCTGGTCTACCAGCTTCTGCAAAGAAGCCAAGAGGTTTTCGATATCAGCGCAATGGAGACCGGTGGTAGGTTCATCAAGAATATAGAGGTTGTGGCTTCCTCGTTTAATTTTACCCAGTTCGTAGGAGAGCTTTATCCGCTGAGCTTCGCCCCCGGAGAGGGTGGTGGCGCTCTGGCCTAAGGTCATGTAACCTAAACCCAGCTCCTGCATGATGCCCAGTTTGTGCTTGATCAGTCGTTGATCGGCGAAGAAGATCAGAGCTTCTTCGACAGTCATCTGCAGCACTTCGGCAATATTTTTGCCGTTATAGGAAATTTCCATACCCTCTGCCGAAAAGCGGTTGCCTTTACACACAGGGCAAACTGTTTCGATATCGGCCATGAACTGTAGGTTAGTCACGATGATGCCATCACCGCTACAGTGTTCACAGCGCGTACCGTTGGCATGGGTGAGACTGAAATCGAGAGGGGTATAGCCTCGGGCAACAGCCTCCGCCGTATTAGCGAGGAGGTGGCGAATACGGTCGTAGATCCCCACGTAAGTAGCCGGGTTGGATTTGGAGTTCCGCCCGATAGGGGATTGATCGATGATGACTACATGGCTGATCTCCTCGTAACCGAAAATGAAATCCAACTGGCCGGGGACGATACGTGCCTGGCGTTGCAGCACCTCCAAATTTTTAGCCAGGGTCTCAAACACCAGAGTGGACTTTCCTGACCCGGATACTCCGGTGATACAGACGAAGAGCCCGAGAGGAATATCCAGGGTGATATCTTTCAAGTTATTCTCCTTGGCACCCTGTAAGGTGATACAAGCATCGCCGACTTTACGGCGTACGGTGGGAAGGGGTATCTGTTTGGCGCCTCGCAGGTAGGCTCCAGTCAGGCAATGGGGAGCCGCTGTGAACTCCTCGGGACTACCACAAGCTATGATCTCTCCCCCGTGGATACCGGCGCCGGGACCTACTTCGATGAGATAGTCGGCGCTGCGGATGGTGTCCAAGTCGTGTTCGACGACAATTACCGTGTTGCCAATATCCCGCAGTTTGCGCAGGATGTTAATAGCTCGGGCGGAATCCCGTGGGTGTAAGCCGATGGTAGGCTCATCCATGACATAAAGCATGCCCATCAGTTCGCTGGAAATCTGGGTGGACATTTTAATCCGCTGCATTTCCCCGCCGGAAATAGAATCGCTGCGGCGTCCCAGCGAGAGGTAGTCCAAACCGATATCTACCAGGAGTTGCAAGCGGGTGGTAACCTCCCGGATAATGGATTCAGCTATTACTTTTTGCTTGGCAGGGAAGGTTTGCTGGTGTAAAAAGTCGATCAGCTCGGGAAACTGCAGGCAGCAGAGTTCGTAAATATTCTTGCCACCTATAGTTACTTTCAATCTGGAGGACTTTAACCTGGCGCCGCCACAGGCGGGGCAAGTCTTTTCGATCATCAGGCTTTTAACGAAAGTAGGTTCGTGGGTGTCAGCATTACCGGAGTGGCGGAGATAGTTGCGGTACCAGCGCTCCAGGTCGTTGACATAGCCACGAAAGGCTCGGTCCCGCCCCACCAACCAGTTGCGTTTCTCCACGAAGGGGGGTTGCACCATCGGCAAAGTCTCTCCTTTGGTACCATAAAAAAGGAGGTCACGAATCTCTTCGCTGTAGAGATGAAAGGGTGTGTCTAGAGAAAAATTATACTTTTGTGCCAGGCTGTAGGCGATAACAAAGCGGTAGCTACTCTGGCTGGAAGTGTTGAACAGGACAGAGTGCAAAGCTCCTTTCATGATGCTCTTCTCCGGGTTAACCACCAGGAAGCTTGGCTCCACGGTATGGGAGGTTCCCACCCCCAAACAGGTTTCACAAGCAGAAGCAGGCACATTGAAGGAGAAGTGGTGGGCGTTAGTTTCCAGGAGCAGATAGAGATGCTCAGGGCAGCCAAAGTGGGTAAAATTATTGTCTTTATCACGCCTGCTGTTGGGCTGGGAGCCTCTGGTAGAGGCAGAGTCAGAGTCCCTATTTGCGGTTATTTTTAGTCGAAGGTATATATCATCTTCCAGAGTGGACATAATTGCTTCAATACTTTTGACCACTTGCATATAGATAGCCCCGCTGGCTTGGAAGCTCTCTAGCACTATTTCGATATGGTAATCTATATTTTCATCTAAAGTTTCGTCTTTATCAGCAAGGTCGTAAGGTTGATCGTTAATAAGCAACCGTTTGTAACCTTTTTTACGGATCTTCTCCAGGAGGAAATCGTAGTCTTCACCGTAGACCCGCTCGGCTGAACTTAGCAAGTCCACAGTGGTGCCAGGCGGCAGGCTACAGATATACTCCCCCAACTGGGACGCATTAACCGCATGCAGTTCAGCGCCGCAGAGGGGGCAGCTACCCACGCCAACGGTAGCGAAAAGGAGACGCAGGTAGTCATTGATATCGGTAACTGTTCCCACGGTGGAACGAGGGTTGTGATTAGCTTTCTTTTGTTCAATAGCAATAACAGGGGAAAGCCCCCGGACGTAGGTGACATTAGGTTTCTTCACTTGCCCAATGCGCCGTTTGGCGAAGTTGGAGACGGAGTCCAGAAAGCGACGCTGGGCTTCACCGTAGATGGTATCGAAAGCTAAAGAAGACTTTCCCGAACCGGAAACACCGGTAATCACGGTTATTTTGTCCCGGGGTATTTCAACGGTAATATCTTTGAGGTTATTTTCCTTAGCACCGATGACTTCAATAGAGGTGCGTAGGGGAGAGCTGAGGTTCGGAGAGCCGGAGTGTCCACTCATCATATACGCGCCGTGGAGACCCCTGGCATTAGCCCTGGGGAGGAAACGGCGCTCCTCCTCTCAATGAAAAATATTGAAGCTGATGATCGAGTCTTCAGCCTCTCGCCTTAAGAGTGCGCTCTTTAGGCGAATTAAGGTCTGTTCTCGGGAAAATGTAGTATTGGAAGCACTAGCTGGTCTAGGCTCTCTCAAGCCCTGAGTTCTGCTGGGGGATTACCCACGAATACATAGGCAATTTCTTCGACCACCGTTTTGCTTTTTTTGAAAAGTCGCGACGGCTCCACCAGGCGATCGATAACCCCCTTCTCTGCCAACCAACCTAACATGCCGCTTGGGATGCGTAAGTATTTGCAGATGTGGGATTCGGTTTTAATCTCACCATCGCTAAGCAGCTGTAGGATAGGACTTGACCACCATTTTTGGTGTAAGGTTAGGTAGTCGTTGATAATTTGCAAACTGTGTAGTAACTCCTCTTTGCTCATGAAAGTGGTGCTGGGGATAATATAAAGCTCCTGCATCAGCAAAGGTTCCAGTTCCAGAGCGCGGCGTATAGACTCCCGCGTAGGTGTTTCACCGTGCTGCAGCAAGACCATATGAGCTACCTCGGTGCAGCACCACTGCAAAAAGCGCTGAGCGTAGAGCAGGTCTCCGTAGATGGTTACCCATTTTTCAACCCGATGCATCTGATGAATTAAGTCCGAACCGCGGCTGAGAAAGGCAAGAATAGCGTCTTCCTTGCCCAGGCGACGAGCGTCGTTAAAAAAGCTGGCAAAAGATGCATCGCGACTAAAGATAACTGTCCCCTTAGCGAAATAGTTATGGGTGTAGTCGCCGCCAACCCAGGATTGGATTCTTCCCTTAAAGCGGCTCAACTCTTCCAGGGTGAGGACAATGTCTATACCGTCGCTATCGACCACCAGGGTTAAATTTTGGGAGATGGAGCCATCTCGCACCAGCATGGTGAGGTCGATGTCGCTCTTCGCCCAAACTTCACCATAGGAGAGGCTTCCTGCCAGGAGCAAAACCATGACATTGGGGTCATCTTTAACCTGGGCGACAAAACTGTCTAGAGCTGCTTGGTGCTTTTCCCGCTGGGTCATCGCTATCACTCTCTCTAAGACCTTAATGAGGTAAGGGGCGCCCTGAGTAAGCCGACGAAAGCCCCTGCCTACTTCCCTACAGAAGAAGATTATTCCTTCAAATATTTTTGTTAAATCGGCACTTATTTTCTGAAATAGAGTTTCATCAAGATCACGAAAAACACCTCTCCCTGGTAGAGATACCAGCCAGGGAGAGGTGTTTTTATGAGGTGCGAGGGGTGGGTGGTGTTCTAATAAAAGCCTGGTTTGCAGAGAATTTCGTGAATTTTGGTATCCAAGATACGACTAGCGCTGGCAGGGGAGAGGATAATGGCCGTGTCGGCGCCGCGACCGGTTCCACCTACCGAGATGGTAGGTCCCGGCTGGATAAGACCAGCATCCAGAGCCATGACCGCACATTCAACGCCTACTTTAGTGCCGGCGCCGAACATTCTGAGAGTGTGGGCCATAAGCTCCGCCGGGTAAACCCCCTGCATTTTGCTGGAAAGCCCCCGCTCGACGCCAGAGAGCACATGGCTGCCAAAGAAGAGGTGGATCCCCCCGTCGCGAAGCTCTTGCTGGGTTTCGTCACTCATCGTGTTGGGGGTTTCCGGGCGGAAGTAGTAAGCGTGCCCTACACAGACTATATGGAACTCTCGGGCATAAGGAAGAAAAGCCTTGCCTACGGTGCCAGCGGTGGAGGCGATAACAATTTGCTTGATACCCTTTTCGCGAGCAGTTTTAACAACCAGCTCCACGGTGGCAGTGGTGTTTTCGGTTCCAGTTTGGGCAAATATCATATTGAGTCGTCCTCCCTGATCTTTAGCTTCCCAAGATAACTTTTTGCCGTTTGATGCCACCCCTGGTAGAGTGTAAGGTGAGAGAAAGCTGGGTGCCAGCGGGGGCACGCACAATCCAGGAGACCCGAGCGCTGCTTTGCGCCAGAGAGCCACCGCCACCCCGTTCGTTATGGGCGCTGCCAAAGCCTTGGAGGAAGCCTATCTCCTGGCGTTCCTTGCCGTTCACCACTTCGGCGCCTGTTAGGGAGACATGGTCGGGGCGGACAGCCCGGATGGCAATAGCTTTGTTACTGGCTGCCGTGGTAAGGAAACCGTTGTTTTGCACCTGCACGGT
>WREE01000140.1 GCA_009779515.1 Symbiobacteriaceae bacterium | reverse complement strand
GAAAGGTGAGAACAAAGCCAACGGCTGTATTATTAACACCCTCTCCCAAATCACCGCCAACCCTCTCCAGGTTGCAGTGACGGTGAGTAAAAGCAACTACACCAACGACCTTATTTTACAAAGCGGTATCTTCAATGTCTCTCTTTTAATGGATGAAACCCCCTTCGAGCTCTTCCGTCATTTTGGCTACAGCAGTGGCCGCGACCAAGATAAGTTCCCCAACCCCTACTCCAGCGAGTTGGCACCTAACGGTGTACCTTATCTCACCCAGCACAGCCATGGGGTTATTTCCGGTAAGGTTAAACAATCTATCGACTGTGGTAGTCACATGATCCACCTAGCTGAGGTTACCCATGCGGTAGCTCTTAATAATGCCAAAACAGTTACTTACGATTATTATCAAGAGCATATTAAGCCCCGTCCCCAGCTCCCCAAGGAGCAAAAAGGTTATCTATGCCAAATATGCGCTTATCATTACGAAGGAGAAACTCTCCCCGAAGACTTTATTTGCCCCTTGTGCAAGCATGGTCCCGAAGCCTTTAAAAAAATTGGCTAAAACCTGGTGATGCTACTCCATCTCGGTCAGCACGTTGCTAATATTCCTCAATTATGTTAAGATTAATTAAATCCATACAAAGGAGTTTTGTGTCTATGATCAAAGACCTCCTCGCCACTACCCCTATTCCTTTTCCAGGTAAACCGACAGAGCTTAGACTGCAACAGACCACTACCCGCCAAATTTCCTTACTCTCCGGTAACTTGGTGGGTAATGCGAAGTCGGTAGTGGGTGGTGTATCGGCGCGTATCTTCTCTAAAGGTGTTTATGGTTTAGCATCAGCAGCGGAAACCGACTTAGAAACGGTTAACAAAGTGCTCAAAGCTGCTGCCGAAAATGCGGAGTTTTTAGGGAGCCGAGCTCCTCAAGGGGGAGATAACCTCCCTCCCTTAGTTCCTTGCCGTAAGGAGCCGCAAAAGGTGGAACCGGAACTTACCCAAAAGACCCTCCTAGACTTTTGCCGCGAGCTGGATGCTCATATCACGGCAACCTACAAAAATTTAGCGGGACGGAGCGTCAATGCCTCCAGTTTAACTACCGAAAAGCTGCTGTATGCCAGTAACGGAGATACTCCTGTAGTGTATAGCCACTCGGTGGTGCCACGTACGAACATTAGTGTTTCTCTCACCGCCAACGACCCTAACGGCTCACCGGTCTCCTTGGGGAAAGCTTTCGGAGGCTACGGCTTTTTCCACGAACTATTTAGCTCTCCCGAAGCTCTGTACCAGGAAGTGGCTATCCTTTTCGAAAAAGTTATGAAAAAACGGGAAGGTGTACATCCCAACGCTGGGCGTCGCCAGGTAGTTATCGGCTCGGAAGTGGCAGGCATTTTAGCCCACGAAGCGATAGGGCATACCGTAGAAGCCGATTTGGTCCTGGGGGGATCTGTGGCGCGTAACTATATGAATCAGTTAGTTGCCAGCGAACTGGTTACTCTAGTAGACTTCGCTCATACCGTGCAAGGTAAACCTACCCCGGTTCCGGTCATTGTCGATGACGAAGGAGTTTTAGCCGAGGATGTAGTCATTATCGAAAATGGTGTTTTAAAGCGCTATATGCATAACCGTGCTTCTGCTCATCGCATGGGTTACCAGGCACAAGGCAATGCTCGCGGCAATATCTTCTCCGACGAACCTCTCATCAGGATGCGCAATACTGCCATTTTACCTGGGACTTCCCGCTTGGAAGATATTATCGCATCGGTAGATGATGGCTACTATCTAGTGCGTTCCAGCAACGGACAAGCCGATACCACCAGCGAATTTATGTTTGGTATTGCTGAAGGTTACGAAATTAAAAATGGTGTTTTGGGGAGAGCCATTCGTGATACTACCATCTCTGGTGTCGCTTTTGATATGCTGAAGACCGTCGATATGATATCCCAGGATATGACTTGGGGCAGCGGTGGCTGGTGCGGCAAGAAGCAGACCATCAATGTGGGTATGGGTGGTCCGGCTCTCAGGTGCTATGTCAACATTGGGGGGAGATAGTAAATGACTCAAAGAGAAGCAACCACATATGCATTGGAGGCGCTGCAACAAAAGGGAGCCCAGCTGGTGAGTATCACCAGCTCTGCCGGATATACTGAGGAGCTGAATGCCGATATCGGCGAGTTCTCTCTCTATCGCACCTTGTTTAACTCCAGTGTCAGCCTTAAAGTTATCAAAGACGGTAAAAAAGGTTCCGGAGTCACCAATAGTTTTGATAAAACCGCTCTAGACGAAGCTATTGCCGCTGCTCTTGCTGCTGCTGAAGCAGGTGTAGTAGACGAAGATGAAGGAATTGCCGAAAAGACCGAAAATAAAACCTTCACTTCAGGTGTACTTTCGGCAGATAAAGAACTGCTTTTCCAGCGTATTTTGGAATATATGAATGAGCTTAAGAAAAACTACCCGAAAGTAAACCTGGAGCAGTTTATTGCCCAATATGTTAATAATAATGTCCTTCTGATGAACTCAAACGGGGTAGAGCTTAGTTCACATAGCGGCTTTTACGATTATAGCAGCATGTTCTCGGGGCACGACGGCCCTTTAAGCACCTCCTTTAACGGTTATGGTGGTACCTTTACCGATTTATCCACTCCGTTAATCGACTTCGGTATGATGCGTACCGTTTTTGAAGATACCGTCAAGAGCTTTCATGCTACCCCGGTTCGAGGTAAATTTACCGGGCCAGTTATTTTTACCCCCACTTGCGTAGGTGAGTTCCTTTATAATGTTATGCGGCTCTTTGCTGGTGAAGCTCCTTTAATCCAGAAAACCGCCTTATGGCGTGACCAACTGGGTCAGCAGGTAGCCAGCAGCAAGCTCACTTTTGGCTCGTACCCCCACGATCCCCGCATTATCTGTGGTGCGCCTTTTACTAATGATGGGTATTTGGCTGCTGATATGGATTTCATTAAGGAAGGTGTACTCAAAAGTTTCCTCCTCTCTCGTTATGGTTCGAAAAAAACTGGACTCCCTCGTTCCGCTAATCTCTCTGGCGACTTAATTGTGGCTCCCGGAGATGCTAATTTAGCGGAGATGATTGCCGGTATAGAACACGGCTTGATAGTTAACCGCTTCTCAGGAGGAGCACCGGCAGGTAACGGCGATTTTTCCGGGGTTGCTAAAAACAGTTTCATTATTCAGGACGGTAAAATTGTCGGTCCTTTAAATGAAACCATGATCAGTGGCAACTTAGCTGAGATCGTCCAAAATATTATCGCCATTTCCCAAGAGACAGTTTGCGACGGCGGTTCTGTCCTACCTTGGATCGCGGCAGGTGGTATAACTATCTCCGGTGCCTAAAAAATGTTATTAGTTCACCACCAACCTACTACCTCCAAAGCCTGGCAAGAATTATTATTGACAGGTTGAGGCTGAAAACAAAGTTTTCAGCCTCTCGCCTTCAGAGTGCGCTCTTCGGCGAATTAAGATATGTTCATGCAATTAAGTTTGCTTTTTGACGCGCATGTCGCCAAAAAGCGGTTACTTTTATCCCTTTAAGATAATTTGGTCAAGAAACAAAGAAGCTGAAACCGGATATTCTTTAGTCTGAGCCTGGCAAGAATTATTCTTGACAGGCTTTTGGCGTTGTGTTACAATGGCTTCATCTGGGAGGTGGTCGTTATCGAGCCTGACCAAGTGGAAAATATCAACAGACTCTTAGATACTTACGGCTCTCTTCTGAAACCTCGTAACTTGGAACTCATGCGCCTATATTTCGCTGAGGATTTATCCATGGGGGAGATAGGGCAAGTTTACAGTATTACTCGCCAAGCGGTGCAAGACCAGGTGAGCCGTACGGTACAAGCGTTGGTAGATTACGAGGCTAAGCTGGGTATTATTAAACGCCAACATGCCTCGGAGCAACTGCAAGAACTGTGGCAGCAATACTATACCGGGTTACCTCTTGAAGCCAGAAGCACTCCCCTTATCGCAGCGCTACACCAACATATGGTAAGTTAGTTTAGCTCCTCCCGGCACGGGGCGCATACCGGATCTGTGCCTTATCTATTATTAAAGGAGGTGGTTGGTCTGTTCGAAAGCCTGGGAACTAAATTGCAAGAGGTTTTCCGCAAACTGCGAGGTAAAGGAAGGCTTACCGAACAAGATATCGACTTAGCTATGCGGGAAGTGCGGGTGGCACTCCTAGAGGCTGATGTCAACTTTCGCGTTGTCCGCGATTTTATTAATAAAGTTCGCGCTGCCGCGGTAGGTAGCGATGTTTTGGAATCCTTAACCCCAGGGCAACAGGTTATTAAAATCGTCCATGATGAGCTGGTGGAACTCTTAGGAGGCAGCCAAGCTAAACTGATGGTAGCTTCGAGACCTCCCACCGTCTTAATGATGGTGGGACTCCAAGGCTCCGGCAAAACCACCCATGCAGCCAAGCTGGCTAATCATATGCGACAAAATGGCAAACGCCCTTTACTGGTAGCCTGCGACATCTATCGCCCTGCGGCTATTGAGCAACTCCATGTCCTGGGGCGAAGCCTTAATATGCCAGTCTTCGACATGGGCGCCGCCAAACCAGCAGAGATTGCTTTAAAGTCTTTGGAAGTGGCTCAGAGTCAGGGGCGAGATACCGTCATCTTAGATACTGCTGGCAGGTTACATATTGACGACGAAATGATGCAGGAGCTTATTGATATTCGCAGTGCTGCTCATCCCCATGAAATATTACTGGTAGTCGACGCCATGACCGGACAAGATGCCGTAAATGTAGCCCAAAGCTTCCAGGACAAGGTTGGGATCGACGGTATCATCATGACGAAAATGGACGGCGATACCCGAGGTGGTGCCGCTCTTTCAGTGAAGGCAGTTACCGGTAAACCGATTAAATTTATCGGTAGTGGGGAAAAGTTGGACGCCTTGGAGCCTTTCTATCCAGATCGCTTAGCTTCCCGTATCTTGGGCATGGGTGATGTGCTAACTCTCATCGAAAAAGCGCAAGCCAACTTCGATGAAGCTGAAGCTAAACGCCTGGAGGAAAAGCTGCGTAAAAACGACCTGGACTTGGAAGACTTCCTCCTACAGCTCCAACAAATGCGTAACATGGGTCCTTTAGACCAGCTACTTAAAATGATCCCAGGTATGGGAGCGCAACTCAGTGATGTCCAAATAGATGAAAAAGAGATGCGGCGAGTAGAAGCCATTGTCCTTTCCATGACCAAAGCCGAGCGCCGTCGTCCTGAAATTATCAATGGCAGCCGCCGTAAACGGATTGCTGCCGGCAGTGGCACCAGAGTGCAGGATGTAAACAAACTGCTGCGCGACTTTGAACAGACCCGCAAAATGCTCAAACAGGCACAGCGTATGGGGGGTAATTTGGCACGGGGAATGGGGGGGACGGCTCCCTCCGCTCCTTCCCGCAATCCCCTGAACCCCTTGCAACGCCGCCGTCGCCGTGG
>WREE01000139.1 GCA_009779515.1 Symbiobacteriaceae bacterium | reverse complement strand
ACAGGAGCTTCGCTCCTGCACCCCGGTTCCCGTGGCGGAGTAGAAGCCCACATCAATAATACCATGGGTGAACGCAGTTCATTGGCTTCTACTCTTCCCGAAGCGGTATGGCTCTGTCCCGGGATTAACCCCCACTCTTTATCTGAAGAGCATCTGACAGTTTTGCGTGAAGTTAGCCAAAGTCGCCAAGTGGTGGGTCTAAAAATCTATGCGGGATACTATCATATAGATATCAATTCACCTGTCTACGAACCGGTTTATCGCTTAGCAGCCGAATATGGCTTGCCGGTGGCGGTGCATACGGGGGATACTTTTGCAGAAAATGGTCTCATGGAATACTCTCATCCTTTACACATGGACCGCTTGGCTGTTACCTGGCGAGATGTCACCTTTGTCATGTGTCATATGGGAGCGCCCTGGGTTTTCGAGGGCTGTGAAATAGCTTATAAGAATCGTAACGTCTATCTAGACCTTTCCGGTTTGCTGATTGGCGATAGCCAAGAGGTGCAGGAAGCGGCGGCAAACCGCTATTGGGTGGAGCGCTACCAACAGCCTATAGTACTACTCAACCAGTATGAAAAACTCCTCTTCGGCACAGATTGGCCTTTGGCACCTATGGCAGACTATATCCACTTCATTGCCACCCTTATACCCGAAGCCTATTGGCAGCAAGTTTTTTATGATAACGCTACCAAAATATACCGAGGTATAGTTTAGGAGGTAGTTTAATGGGAGACCCCTTGACACTAATAATTTTAGCCGTTGTTTTGGCTACGCAAGTTTACCTTGTTCTTAGCTTACGCCAGTGGCAGCAAGAGACACGAACAGGACTCAACCGAGATGACAGCGCCAGTCGGCAACTACAACAACAGTTACAGCAGCAAAACGAGCAGCTACGCACGGCTCTTTTAGGGGAGCTCAGTCTAAATAGGGTGGAGCAACAAAAGCTGCTGCAGGGTACTATGCAAGCTATGGGCGAAGCTCTGGGATCGCAGCAACAACTGGTAGGGCAAAGTCAAGATCGTCACCTACTGGAGTTGACGCAGCAGCTTTCGGCTCGCCAGGAAATTTTACAACAAACCCTAGTCGATTTGTTGCAACAGATGAGTAGCAACCAAGGGGAGAGTTTACGTTTTGCCAGTGCGTCCCAGGAAAAAAATCTCCAGGAGTTTAACCTGCAGCTGGGTGCCCGACATGAGAGTCTGCAAGGCACCACGACCACCCTCCTAAAGCAGATGGAGGAACGGCTACAAGCTAACTCTATGCAGAATATGCAAAATTTGGAACAAATACGCCAAACTGTGGAGCGTCGGCTTTCGGCTCTCCAGGAGGAAAACAACCAAAAACTGGAACAGATGCGAGCTACGGTGGACGAGAAGTTGCAAAAGACCTTGGAGGAACGCATTGGACAATCCTTCCGTATTGTTAGCGAGCGTCTGGAACAGGTCTACAAAGGGTTGGGAGAAATGCAAACCTTAGCTACTGGCGTAGGTGATCTTAAGCGTGTCCTCTCTAATGTACGCACTCGGGGTATTTTAGGGGAGATACAGCTCAATGCCATCTTGGAACAGATACTTACCCCGGAGCAATACTATAAAAATATAGCCACCCGACCAGGCAGCAGCCAGGTGGTGGAGTTTGCCATTCGTCTCCCTGGCGATGAACGAGGAGAGGTTTTACTTCCCATAGACGCCAAGTTTCCAGCGGATGCCTATGGGCGTTTAATGGAAGCCTACGAAGGTGGAAATATGACCGAAGTTGAGAGTGCGGCTACCCAGTTGGAACGAACTATCAAGGGCTTTGCCCGGGACATTCGGGATAAATATATCGAACCACCCAGTACCACCGATTTTGCCATTATGTTTTTACCTTTTGAAGGGCTGTACGCCGAAGTTGTCCGCCGAGGCCTCCTTGAAGCGTTGCAACGAGAATATCGGGTGACCATCGCCGGTCCTACCACCATGGCAGCGTTGCTCAACAGTCTACAGATGGGTTTCCAAACCCTGGCTATCCAAAAACGGTCGGGGGAAGTCTGGCGGGTGCTGGGAGCGGTCAAGACAGAGTTTGGGCGCTTTGGAGATGTGCTGCAGGCAGCTCAGAGGCGTTTAGAGCAAACCAATAAGGAACTGGAAAACCTGGTAGGGGTGCGCACCCGCCAAATTGTCCGTCGCTTAAGCACCGTAACCGCTCTACCAGAGGAAGAGGGGAGTCTTCTCCTGGAAACTCCCGAGGAACCAGAGTATTAGGATGCAATAGTTTGTTGTCTTTCCCACATTTTTTTGGTATAATAAACGCTATAACAGGAAAGGGGGAATGGCTTATCTTTCCGCTGGTTATTTTCGGTTTAATTTTATACTCTGCAACTAATAAACCTAAGCGGACTGCTCAGCAGCGCTTAGGCACTAAGAGGAATCCTCGCGGTGGTGCTTATCGTCCTTCGGAACAACGCCCCTCACACCAAACGCGCTATTATGATGATGGTGTCCTCTCCTCAGAAGAGGCGCTGGCAGTTATCCGTCTGGTTAAATACTACCAAAGCATTGATGCCATAGCCCAGCAGGACCTCATCCAACGCATGGATGCCAACCTCATTGCTCAGTTTAACCACCTATTGAACAGCACTTGGAATATGGGTGAAAGCAGTATGCTGGATTATTTAATGCAACAAGGACGCCAGGGTCGCTACACCGGGTTAGGAGCTTTTACGGTAACCTTGGGTATATGAGACGTCGCTATGGGAGCTATTTGCATAACTTACTGGTATGGCCATTTACCTGGTCGTTATTCAACCCTCTTATATTTGCTTTTACCAACAGTAGGCTAAGCCGCTGGCTTATGAAACCTTATATTTTTTTTGGCGGCGTGAATATGGCTGAAGCCGAAAAACCTCTCGCCACCTACCAAACCATTGGTGAGCTCTTTTGTCGCCGTTTGCAAGCAGGAGCTCGCCCTATCGACCCCAGTCCAGAAGTAATATCCTCTCCCGTAGATGCCACAGTTATCGCTTGGGGTAAAATAAGAGATACTCTGACGCTACAAGTGAAAGGGGAGCGCTACAGTGTGGCCTCACTCCTGGGTAGCGCCAAATTAGCAAACTGTTTTCTAGGGGGAGATTACGCCGTTCTCTATATGAAAGCCGGCGCTTACCATCATGTTCACGCTCCCATATCGGGGTATCTGGTTGGCGCTTACCAAATACCTGGTCGCCACTTTCCTCTGTACCATCTTTCCCGACAGAGTATTCCCGGTCTTTACCACCGTAACACCAGACAAATTAATTTACTCACGAACTATCAACAGCCACCCCTGGCTCTGGTTCAAGTAGCTTCCACCTTCGTCAGCTCTATTTACAGCAATTACCCCCTAGCAAAAAAATATACCCATCCTTCCTACTTTACCAAAGGGGAGGAGATGGGGTATTTTACCTTTGGCTCCACGGTGATTCTCCTTTTCCCACCCGGGGTAGCCACCATCGAATTGGGTGATGACACCCATGATGATCCTCTTCTCAAGATGGGGGAGAAACTAGCAATATACTACAGGGGCAGGTGATTTATATGCGCACGATTTTTTGTATTTTAGATAGCCTGGGTTGTGGTGCCCTCCCTGATGCTGCTCTTTATGGCGATGCCGCCAGCAACACCTTAAGACATATTTTAGAAGCTGTGCCCACTCTTTACTTACCTAACCTACAGCGGCTGGGCTTAGGCCATATTTTGGAACTACCTCAGGTTCCTGAGGTTGCCACGCCACTAGCCAGTTTTGGTAAAATGATGATGGCATCACCGGGGAAAGATACCATCACCGGACATTGGGAAATGACCGGCATTCGCTTGGAGCGCCCCTTCCCTTTGTACCCCCAAGGATTTCCCGGGGAGATTATCACTGCTTTGCAAGAGCGTATTGGCCGCTCCACCCTGGGGAATGTTGCCGCCTCAGGTACCGAAATAATTGAAAGGCTGGGTGCCGAACATCGCCGCACCGGCTATCCTATTGTTTACACCTCTGCCGACAGCGTTTTTCAGATAGCTGCCCACGAGGAAGTCATCTCTCTAGAAGAATTATACCACATTTGCCAAAGTGCTCGGGATATACTGCAAGGAGGACACCGGGTGGCTCGGGTCATCGCTCGCCCTTTTATAGGAGAGCCAGGCTCTCTACGGCGAACGGCTAACCGACACGATTATGCCGTGGAACCGATGCGTCCCAATCTGCTCACCATCTTGCAAGATGCCGGTATCTCTGTCCACAGTATAGGCAAAATAAGCGACATCTTTTGCCAGGTGGGTATTACCGATAGCTCACCTACTCGCAACAACCTGGAGGGTTTAATGATCTTAGAGGGATTATTAGCTCAGCAGCAAGAGCAGGGGTTCTATTTTTTAAACCTGGTTGATTTTGATGCTCTCTACGGGCACCGTAACAATCCAGTTGGTTATGCGGCAGCTTTGGCTGAATATGACCAGTTTCTCCCTCGCCTCCTACAGCAGTTGCATCTTGGAGATCGTTTAGTCATCACCGCTGACCATGGCTGTGATCCTACCATCCCTGGAACAGACCATACCCGGGAGTATGTTCCTCTGCTTATTTACACCCCCGGGAGAACAGGACAACCTTTAGGGACGCGCACCTCCTTAGCCGATTTAGCTGCCAGCGAATGCTTTGCTCGGGGTTTAAATCGCCCTCTCCATGGGGAAATCATCCCGGGGTATGATATTATTTAATGCACAAATATTTCTTTATGAAGGGGAATTGTACCCAACCGGCGAACTATCCTTGTTGGGTGCTTTTTTATGTACTATAGCAGAGAAAGGCAGGAGTAAACTATGATAGTAACAGGAGTTACCGCCCGGGGGATCATCATGCCAATTTTCCATGAAGGGGATGCCTTAGTGGAAATTATTGCCCAACAAATAGTTAAAGCTGCGGCAACAGAGGGCTTCACCTTGCAGGAAGGCGATATTGTCTGTGTGACCGAGTCGATTGTGGCACGAGCCCAAGGCAACTATGTAACTTGTGACGAAATCGCCGAGGATGTTAAAAGACACTTCCCTGGACCGGTGCTAGGTATCTATAACCCCATCCTCAGCCGTAACCGAGCGGCAATTCAACTCAAAGCTGTGGCGCAAGGGGTAGAGAAGGTCATCATTCAGCTGACCTATCCCTGCGATGAAGTCGGTAATGCTTTAATATCCTGGGATCAAATAGATGAACACAAAGTTAACCCTCACCTGCAAGATTTTGACGAAGAAGGGTTCGCCCAGACCTTTGGAAAGACCAAGCATCTTTTCACTGGAGTAGACTATGTGGAGTATTATAAAAATTTAAGCGACAATATAAACATTGTTTTTTCCAACGATACCTGCCACCTCCTAAAGTATACCGACCAAGTTCTCTGCTTCGATGTTCACAGCCGCCAAAGGAGCCAGCGTCTCTTGCTTCAGGCAGGGGCTAAGGTGGCCTTAGGGTTAGATCATTTGATGACAACATCCATAGATGGCAGTGGCTTTAACCCCACGTATGGCTT
>WREE01000138.1 GCA_009779515.1 Symbiobacteriaceae bacterium | reverse complement strand
CATAGCTGCGATAGTTGCTTCCCTGTTGAAAGTAGTAAATAGATAAGTCGTTGTAGCTCTTTTCGTTGGGCACGCTTTCACCTACATTCCGAGATGTGCTTTTACTATGCCATTGGGATGTATGCGTGTACTTCTGAATCTAATTATACCTAAAAGCTCAGTAAAGTCAAGCATAGCCGTATAAATTGATAATTTTAGATACTCTCCGTAGCAATTCAAAATATATCCAGTATTAGGACATTTCCAAAGATACGCAGACGATGGAATTTGTTTGTATTATATAAAATTTTAACCATAATCACTTCCGTATTTTAATTTTTAGAAAAAAGTTATTTAGATAAAAAAACCAGGCGGACGCTAAAAGCGCCGCCTGGTAAACGTTACTTATGGAGATAGTGAAATTTAGCAGTTGCAGTCGCAACCACAGCCACATTTTACTTTAGGATGGCAGTAAACAATTTTACCATCGATGAAAGTGTAGAGGCAATTGGTTAAGTTGCAGAGGGGATCTCCGTCGAAGATGGCGATGTCGGCATCTTTACCCACTTCCAAGGAGCCGATGCAGCAGTCGAGACCTAAGATTTCAGCAGCGTTGATGGTGATAGCTTTAAAGGCTTCCTGGCGGCACATACCTTCCCGTACGGCAATACCGGTGTGCATACGGAGATACTTAGTACCGGCTGCAGTATCCATTTGGATAGAAACCTTAACCCCATTCTGGGCTAAAATACCGGGGTTCTTCAGGGAGACTTCCCACAACTCTTGCTTGCTATGACCCATGAGCAAGGGGCCGACGGTGGTTTCTACTTTTTTTGCTCCCAGCTTTTCGGCAATCAGATACCCTTCCGTAGCATGTTCGATAACATATTTCATGCCGAACTCTTCGGAAATACGGATAGCAAAGAGCATATCGTCAGCGCGGTGGGCGTGGATACGAGCCTTCATTTTGCCTTCCAGGACGGGGATCATCGGTTCGAGATCCATGTCGCGATCGGGAAGCGGCTTCTTGTCTTTAACAGCTTGTTCAATTTTCCCCATGTAAGTTTGCACTCTCACGAGGAAGTTACGCAAAACAGCGGCGTTCCCCATACGGGTGCCAGGACCGCGGTCTTTGTTTTGGTAGTTACGCTTAGGGTTTTCACCCAGCGCCATCTTCATACCTTCGCTACCGGGAATGATCATATCGAAGGCATCTAAGGCAGGACGAAGTTTAGCAGCAAAACCGGTTCCACCTACGATGTTCGAAGAACCAGGTCCGGTGTAAACGGTGGTAACACCGCCGGTGACAACTTCCTTGATAGCAGGATCCCGGGGGTTGAAGGATTCGATACCTCTGATGCGAGCCTGGAGCGGTCCGGTTCTTTCGTTGGTTTCCCCAGTTGCCCATACCGAAGGGTCGCCCATGAGCCCTAGGTGGCTGTGGGTGTCGATGAGCCCAGGGGTAACAATACAACCAGCTGCGTCGATTTTGACATACTCCTCGGGAATGGTGATGTAGTTTCCAATGGCCTTAATTTTACCATCTTCAATGAGGATGGTGCCATCTTTGATCTCGCCTTGGGTTATGGTGAGCAGATGGCCGTTGATAATAGCGAATTTTGACAAGCTACCGACCCCTTCCTTTAGTTGTAAGAGAATACTTCGCTACCAAAACCAAAATTCCTTCTTTAGGTTAAGGTGTAGCTATTAACCTACTATAGCAGTTCAAACCGTGTGCTCCCCGATAAGTCCCCAAGCTCCCAACCCCAGCCGCTACAGCAGATAAAGCTTGCTTACCCGTGGTGATATTTTTTTGGTTAATGTTTGACAATATCTAAAGCCGGTTTAAGCCCTTCTGGAAGCGGCGAAACATACTTGGTTCCTTCATCATTGAAGGTTTTCCAGGCAGCTTCCCGTAAGGCAGGGTTTTTCAGGACTTCGATACCGCCAAGCCCTAAAACCTTAGCAGCCTGCAGCATAGCTTTTTGGGCAAAGCTACTGGCAGAGCAGGAGGTTATTTGCCAGGAGTGACCGGGACAGCCGATGGCTGAGGTTGCTGCGCCAATCTGAGCCGTAGGCACAATATGGCTGACATCACCTACATCAGTGGAACCACCGCCACCACCTACACCTCGGTTGTTTTGCTGGATCGGAACGATAAAGTCACCGGTATATTTATCGGTAATATCTATACCCATCCGCTTCATACGGGCTGCCGTTGCCACGTGACCCTCGGGATTGCTGCTTTCGATAAGCTGCTTGGCAAAAGTTTTTTCTTCTTCAGTGGGGACAGGAGCTCCCACTTCCTGCCACTTTTCGTAGAGCATATCCTCCAAAGGAGCGTTGTTCTTGGTGTTGTAGCAACCCGAAATAAATTCGATTTCAAAGGTGGTATCAGTCATGCGAGCAGCGCCTTCGGCACAGGCGATAACCCTTTGGTAGACTTGCTCCACCTGCTCGCGCTTAGGTGCCCGGACATAATACCAAACAGTAGCTTCGGCAGGAACGATGTTAGGCTCGCCGCCACCGTTGGAGATAACATAATGTATACGGACATCGGTGGTGACATGCTCACGCAGATAGTTGGTAGCGATATTCATCAGCTCTACGGCATCCAGGGCAGAGCGTCCATTATGAGGGTCGCCAGCTGCGTGGGCAGTGCGTCCGAAGAAGTTAAATTTTACGGAGTTCATCGCGGAAGAGGAGCCTGTGGAGACATTGTTCATCGAAGAGGGATGCCAGGAGAAGCAGATATCTAGGTCGTTAAAGACCCCATCCCTAGCCATGAAGACTTTTCCCGCCAGGAGTTCTTCGGCAGGGCAGCCGTAGTAACGCACGGTGCCTTGAACAGTGCCGGCAGCAATGGCATCTTTGACCATAAGAGCCGCTCCCAGAGCACCAACCCCTAGCAGATTGTGCCCGCAGCCATGCCCCGGAGCTCCTACCTCTAACGGTTCCTTAGCAATATGCACACCTTTTTGGGAAAGACGCGGTAGAGCGTCAAACTCACCCAGGTAGCCGACTATAGGTTTACCGCTTCCATACTCTGCCATAAAAGCTGAAGGCATGCCTCCCATCGGCTTAGTAATATGAAACCCTTCCTGTTCCAGATAAGCCACTTGCGCCTTGGAAGATTCGATCTCCAGAAAACCTGCCTCAGCAAAGCCCCATATTTTGAGGCTCAGTTCTGTCAGTGACTGGGCACGACGATCGATAGATTCCTGCATGTGTCACACTCTCCTTATATTATTGGTCTTTTAGGATACCACAATTAGCTTATTAACCCCTTTTCCAAAGCCACCCGAATAGCATCTACGCTGCGGTTAACCCCCAGTTTGAGAAAAATAAATTGTAGGGTTTTTTTCACGGTGTTTAAGGAGATAAAACGGTTGGTAGCTATTTCCTCTCGTGAAAGTCCGTGGTACAGATCGGAGAGGACTTCCAGCTCACGGTCGGAGAGGCGAGCACCCTCTGCCAGGCTATGATCTTCACCGTAGGTGCCAGCGACAACAGCTACTTTTTTAGCATAGATAGTTGCTTTGCGGTTTAATTCCCGTAGCCAAAGCTGAGGAATACCCAGGGAGCTATCTTTGAGAGCAGCGTTAACTAAAGGGACGAGCTCTCTTCCTAGTTCGATAAAAGGGGTCTCCAGGTTGCCGTTCAGGGAGAGAGCATAGCCTTTGCGAAAGTCAGCCATCGCTCCGAGGGTATCACCTAACTGTAAACGGCAAACTGCCGCCGACAAGGTTAGTGTTAGTTCTCCCAGCAGGTAGCGTTGGGTGGGGTTCCTGGGGTAGGAGTTAATTAGCATAGTTAAGGCTTGGTTATATTTCTTTTGCGCCAGCAGGTAACGCACCCCCACAATTAGTTCCCTTATAGGTATACGCACTTCAGCAGCAGATTCCTTTTCCTCGATCTTTAACCAGGCAGGAACAAACTTGGGTAGTCCCAATTGAGCATAGAAGAGACCGGTATATAAATCGTACAGGAGTTGACTGTTCCAAAAGTCGGGATTGTTTAAATGCTCCTGCAACTGCTTAAGTATGATTTTGGTTTGAGGGGCATCACCCTGGTGCAAAGCTATGCGCAACAGATACTGCTCCCCCATCGCCACCAGGGAAAACTGTTTAAATTCTCGGGATTTGGTGATGGCGCTGTGGGCTAGGTTGTTCGCCTCGGTTAACTTGTTTTGAAAAAAGGCTATTTCGCAAGCAACTAAATCGTCGTAGCCGTAATACATGCGGTGATGAGTGGCAGCCACTGCCGGCATGGCTTCTCTAACCTGTTCTTGAAATAGCTGCAGTTCCTGGGCGCCTGCTCCCTCCCCCACCAAACAGGCAAAGGCGCGGACATCAGCCACCGCAAAAGCTCCCTTGGTCTCCACTAAAGGGAGGGTTGCTTGGTTAGCGCAAGCTACCGCTTTAGCCAGGTACTCCGCAAAAAGATATTGGTGGGTCACCGTGCAAAAGTGGAGATCGATATAGGCAAGGTTGCTGTAGGCGGATGCCAGTACGTTTGGTGCCAGGGGGTGATGGCTCCTCTGCCACTGTTGGATGGTGGTTTGAGCAGCCGCCAGAGCTTCATCCAGTTTGCCGGAACCCAGAAACAGTACGGGGCGAAAGAGGTTTTGGAGCAAGAGGAACGCTTCTTCTTCCTCTTCCGGCACCGGTTGTTCTAAGTTGTCGATGATGCTTATAAAATAGAGACAGCTTTCCGGAGGTAACCGGCGAGGGTAGCTGAGAAGCAGTTGGAGTACCTGGTTATATTGATAAGACTTAGCATAATAACTTACCGCATCGGTAAGAAAGTTATTTTCCCGGCACCACTGCGCCGCCTGACGGTAAGTGGTGAGTTTTTCCTCGGGGGTGAGAATCTTCTCCCTACTCTGGAGATATTCCAGGTATAAAGGGTGAACCCGGTAATGACCTACAAAGCTGTCATACCACATTAACGAAGTATATTGGGCGTGGTTAGCCTGGGAGGATAGTTCAAGATCTTGGGTTATGGCTTGGATGGGCGCTAAGGGTAAATCGGAGATAAGGGAGAATTGCACCAAACTTTTTTGCATCTCCGGGGTTAGGTTGTTAAAAGCCTCTGTTTCCATGATCTTAAAAATGTTTTGCTTCATAGTTTCCAGGGCTAGAGGTAAGTTACGCTGATCTCTCTTGAGCACTAGGGAAAGAAGACGCACAGCCAAAGCCCATCCTCCTGTGGTTTCCATCAGGAGGGGAAGTTGGCGAGGGGAAAGGTTTATCTTGTTTTGGCGTAAAAACTCGGTGACTTCGCTTGCGGTAAAGCGGAGTTCATCTTCGGTGATAATCGCAGCACGCCCCTTGGTGAAAAGAGATAGAGCATTGATGGCAGGTTCGGTACGGGAGATGAGAATGACACAAGCACCGGGGATTGGCAGGTAGGCACAGCGTTCAGCAAAGGTTAGAGCCTGAGGGGAATGGATGAGGTGGAAGTCGTCCAAGACCAAGTAGGTTTTCTTGGAGGGGTGTTCCCGCGTCTTGACTAGTTCGGCGAAGCGTTTAAAGCGGGGTAAGGTTT
>WREE01000137.1 GCA_009779515.1 Symbiobacteriaceae bacterium | reverse complement strand
GCGCTATGGGTAGGCTATAATGCCGGTTATAACTTAACCTTACGTGTAGCTATGCCTCTCTTGACCAACATTAGCCGCACCATGCTACCTTGGACGGTACACCGCCCCGATGGCTCCTTCGACCTAGCCACCTCCATTAACAACTTCCTCTTTACCGCTATCACCCTGATGACCCTTTGCTACTTCCTCTTCTCCATGACCGCCTTTAGAGGTCGTGCCGAGGTCTTATACCGCTTTACCCGCATGGTGATGATGATCGCTTTCGGTGCGGGCTTCGGTACCGGTATTGCGAACTATGTCTCCCTACTCATCGGACGTCTAGACTTTATCTTCTCAGATATGTTCGGTGTTTTCTAGCTGCAGCTAGCCTAAAGCTAGTTGCAGCTGATATAACCAAAGGTCACCCTCCTAGCGGTTGTCAACCGGCGGGAGGGTGGCCTTTGGTTATCATAATTCTCTTAAACTAATACAACTTTAGCCAGTCCGAGAGCACGTAATTAAAGCGGCCAATCAGCAGAGATACCCGGTTGGCAACACCGTTACCGAAACCGGCACCGAAGCAGATCATAATGGCAATACGTGCCCAGCGGTTGAGAAACACACCTTTGCCCTGGATGACATTGCGGGAAAAGATGAAGTAGACCAGCACCAAGACAACCACGCCGGTAAAGACAATGTTGTTGATCGAGGTCATTAAGTCGAAACGACCGTCAGTTATCACAAAGAAGGGTAACATTGTCCGCCTGGCTTCGGTAAAGAGAGGCATGGCTACACGAAGAGTTAAAGAATAGCCGGCGTTATAACCTACCCAAAAAGCCATGGGGAAGCGGGAGATCCAGTTGTACTGACGAATAGGCTGGAAGTAGATGAGACACCCCAGTAAGATAGGGATGATCTCCCAATAGTCACCGTTTTGGGCCATATTCATTTGAATACCAGGTTTGATGGTGTTGGCATAGGTGGTAACCAGAGTGTGGGCTGCCGCCGAGCCGACATAGGCATGCTCGCAAGCACGGTAGAAAGGATTTTCTTTGTAAAGCATACTCCAGACACCGATGAGACATATGACGCCGATGGTGGTACTCCAGGGGGTCAGAGCATCGACTATTGCTGTTGGTACGTTAACTCCCGCCACTCTTAATCGCCTCCTTCTCCTGTTCTTCCATCCGTCGGATTTGGAAATAACCTATGTTACCTACCACTAGAAAGGTAATGATGGCAAAATGCCCCATACTTTGGGCGTCCATGGATCGAGTAGCTTCCCCCGGGTGACCGATAAGCTGTTCAAACTGCGCGCCACCATTTAAGCCGCCGATGAGGCCAGCGGTAAGCCCTGATTGATAGTTGTTACCAGCGGAGTTATACATGCTACCGGTAGGCACGTCGATGATGAGGTCTACCTCTCCGGTGGCACGCCAGGCAGTGGTATAGGTGCCCGTGCCTGGTCCTCCCGGACTTAAAACGAAACAGTAAGCGAAATCGCTAGCTTTGTTCAGTCCAGCCATCACCGGCATGGAGGAGAGACGATCACCGTTAATATCTCTATCGGAGAAAGCTAAGATAAAGTTGTCACGTGCCGTATCTAAAATGCTGGTAACCGAAGCCCGATAACCAAGTATAACATAATCTTCCCCATAAACAGCACCCATTTCTTCGAAATAGGGGGTCAGCCATTGCCGCACTAAAATACATCCGTCCGGCCAGAAGCCACCGATGATAATACGGTGTCCTAGTTCGTACATCAACCTAGCCCCAGCGACGGCGGGAGGTCGTAACTCGGCGGAGTTTTCGGCGGCACATTCGGCGCCAAAATAGACCAGAGAACCAGGGGGAATGCTGCGCATGAGAGCTACCGTGTCGATTACTTCATCGAGAAAAACCAGAGGCAGCCCAATAGGGTTTAGGAGGGGAATGACAATGGCAATGACTATAATAATATAGAGAAAACGCACATCCACTGCTGCCATAGTATGCCATATGGTCTTTTTTTCCACGTTTAGCCCCCCTCACTGCCGCGTAGATGACCACGCTCAATACCCACCAGGTTACGCACACACTGGGATAGAGTGCCCATGGTGGAGCCAATGGTAAAGGCGCGCATGGTGGAATCGTTGATATATTTCATCAGCCACTGGGAAACTGTAGGAAAGCCACTCCAAATAGCCGCTCCCATAGGCACGGAACCGCTGATGACAAAAACTGCGGCGACCAGGAGCAGTGTTGCCTCTAAAGACCTGGCGCGAAAAGCACGATAGGAGGAACTGGCAAGATAAAATGATGATAACGAGAAGACAGCGGCACTGAGCTGGGCTTGGAAAGAACTGTAGACAAACTGATAAAAGGGGTTGGTGGTGTGGCGTTCCAGCACCACGCCAGAAATTAGCATAAAGAAAAAGAAACCTAACAAAATATAACTGTACTGGTAATTGGTGCGTTTAGTGGTAATATTACGTACATGAAGCCGAACAATGTTAAGAGCACCTATGCCAGCAGCCCAGGCTACCGAGAGGGTCACGGAACGCATGAGGTAGCGGTTAGCGAAGCCGTTAATAAAGCTTATATTAAAGAAGCCGTCGAGAACCATAATAAAGCCGGCACAAAAGGTTAAGACCATCGGGACTGTTCTACGCATTCACTTACCCCCCTTTAGTACAACGTTAAAATACGGTCAATGAAGTTGGATCCGAAAGTCATCAAGAAAGCTCCGATGACAATGAGGATAATAAGTACCGATTTACTAATATCTTGCGCAGCCAACATTCCTATCCGCAACCTGTCTTGGCTGAGGTAGGCGGAGGCTACATACAACTCTTCCACCATGAGGGTATAGTCACAGGCAGCAAAGAGATAAGGCTGTTGCAAACTTCCTGTTTGACCGGCAATTTGGATAGCTCCTACGACATTACCGACTTCGGCTAAAATGATCGCCTCGGCTGCCATACTGCCGAAAATATGCTGGGAAGCTGCTCTCTCCCGCTGTAAAATGCCACAAACACCGGAAGCGTAGCCAAACTGGTCGGAGGATAAAAAGCGGTGATCGTCAGCACGGAAAGCATCCCGTTTACCTTGTTCTAGGTAAGAGGTTTGCACGATGGAAGAGCCAACGGCTAACACCTCGGGGTAGCGGTAGCAAACGATCATACGCGTGTCGTAGCGAGCAACTTGATCGGCTACATAACCCATAATGGTTAAGGCGGCGTAGGTTGGTGCCGAAAAGCCGCTCATGCCAGGAACAAAGACAATAGGACGTCCCATTTCGGTGGCTCGTCCGATAGACTCATCCAGAGCATCAAGACCAGGGATGCGGCGCAATTTGGGCATAGGTTTTTCCCCGAGGGACATACGCCAATAATAAATAACCATGGTGATAAAAAAAGCGAAAAAGATGAAAGCGGTAAAGCTCAAGCGGTTACTATCGCTTCTAAGCCAGCTGGAGAGGAAGGGGCGTAGAGCATCACTTAAGGCAGTGGTGTCCATGCAAAAAATCACTCCTTTTTCTCGAGGGTACGATGGATGGCACGGTTCATAGCTCTTTCACTAGTACAGTAGCGGAACAGCAGCTGAGAAGACATATAATTCGTTCCTTGACCTCTTGCCTCCTTTCGGTATCATGATCCTCCGGTACTCTGGGGAGATCACAGGGACAAAGAGCATTGTCTTTGTAGTAATCCATTATTTCCCGCATCATAGCCAATAACCTTCCCCAGAATCATAAAAAGTTCACAATTTTTTACCTCCCCAGGATCACCATTTGTTTATACTACTTTCTATTGACCCTGAGTTGTCTCTTCCTGTGGGGTCTTCGGTCACAAATTGTCTAAGCTGTAGAAGGAATTGGTTATCCCCATAGATAACTGTTACAGCGAAGAATAGTTTCGTAATTTCACTAAGGAGGAATGCCTTTTGGAGCCAACAGCACTCAAAGCTAAAATGGAAAAAGTCCTGAACTTTGTTAAAGCTCAGGAAGGAGTTGATTACGCCGATGTGCGCGTCAACTACATCATTACCGAAAACTATGCCACGGAAAACATGAAAGTTCAGAGTTTAAGTAGCGGAAAGAACTTAGGCTACGGCATTCGTGTCTTCGTCCAAGGCAGTATGGGTTTTGCCGGTTCCCAAGATTTTGACAACATGGAAGCCACCGCCAAAATCGCTCTCGGTATCGCTCGCGCTACCCGTCTAACCCAAAAGCACCCCGTGAAGCTGGCGCCCAAACCGGTAGTCACCGACCATTATGCTACTACCATTGAAATTGATCCTTTTACCGTGAGCAAAGAAGAGAAGCTAGGTTTACTCTTTGAAGCCGAGCGCTTGATGAAAGAAGCTGCACCTGAACTCTTCCGCACCCAAGGCAATCTCATGTTACGTCATGAACTCAAAACTTGGGGAGATACCGACGGCGCTTTCATCACCCAAGACCTTTACGAAATAGGTGGTAGTATTTCGGCTATCGCTATTGGTAAAGGTGAAATGCAGATTCGTAGCTACCCCAACTCGGCAGGTGGCAATTTTGCCACCGCTGGCTGGGAATTTATTAAAGCCATGGATCTTCCCGGCAATGCTGCTCGGGTAGGTAAGGAAGCTTTGGCTCTGGTTACCGCCGAAGAGTGTCCTTCCGGTGTCTTTGATATTGTCATTGCCCCTTCGCAGCTGGTCTTGCAGATTCACGAGTCCGTGGGTCACCCTATTGAACTCGACCGCATGTTGGGTTACGAAGCCGGTATGGCTGGCACCTCCTTCCTGGATTCGGTGGAGCCAGGCAAGTTCCGCTACGGATCGGAGCATATCACCATCGTGGCTGATGCCACGGCACCTGGTGGCATAGGTTCTTTCGGTTATGACGACGATGGGGTGGCAGCCCAACCTATCGAAGTTATCACCAAAGGGATCTTCCACAATTTCCTTTCCTCTCGCGAGACTGCTTCCGCTATCGGTAAAGTCTCCAATGGGACTAATCGTGCCGACGGTTGGGGACGCACTCCTATCGTCCGGATGACCAATATTAGCCTGATGCCAGGCACCTTTACCTTTGACGAGCTGATTGCTGGTATTGATGACGGGTTATACCTGGATGTCAACCGCAGTTGGTCTATCGACGATCGCCGCATCAACTTCCAATTTGCGACGGAAATTGCTTACGAAATTAAACAGGGTAAACTCACAGGTAAGATTTACAAGAATCCTATTTACACAGGCATTACTCCGGTCTTCTGGGGTTCCTGCGATGGGGTTGGCAACAAAGATTACTGGCGGATGATGGGTGTTGTTAACTGCGGTAAAGGTGAACCTGGACAGACTGCTCACTGTGGTCACGGTTCAGCTCCCGCAAGATTCCGTAAGGTAAAGGTAGGTGTCGCAGATGTATAGTAAAGAGCAAATTTACGCCCTGATCGACAAAGCCCTAGCTCATGCTCCAGGGCAGGTAGCCCAAGTACAGGTAACCAGCAGTGCGGAAGGGTTAAGCCGTATTGCTAACTCCGAGATTCACCAAAATGTTTTTGAAGACCGCACTACTTTAAGTGTTACCATCTACGATGCGAAAAAGGCCAGCAGCATT
>WREE01000136.1 GCA_009779515.1 Symbiobacteriaceae bacterium | reverse complement strand
TGGTAGGTAGCCTGGAGCTAAGTCCAAAGGAATCCAGCCATGATCGTCGGTATTATAGGAACCGCCGGTGCGGCGCAGCTTTTCTTCGTTATGTGCCAGCTTAAGCTGGTGGAGAGCCGTAACTCTCTCGGCATAAGGTTTCATAAACAATCTCCCTATTCTTCCTTATGATGGTAGCTTATTACCCGGAGATAATGGCGGGCGGCTTCTTCCAAGGTTGCTAGAGCTTCCCGAGTGGGGGTTGCCAGGTGGGAGGCGAACTCCACACGCAAGGCATCGTACTTCGATTGAGCTAAGGGGTGGTAAGGAATTAGCTGATAATAGAGCAAGTGGTCTAAGGTGGAGGCATACTGGGCAATGGCAGTAATTTCGGCTACAGAGTCGTTGATAGGAGAGATACAAGGAGTTCTCACGACAATTTCTCCCTGATAGAGACGGTCGAGTTTTTGCAGATTGTCTAGGATAAGGGTGCGGTCTCCCCGAATGTGGTGCTGATAAATAGCTGGGTCCCAAGCTTTGAGATCGTACATGATCATATCGAGAAAGGGTAGTAGCGGCTCCAGAGCAGCCCAGGGGTAGTTACCGGCAGTTTGCAACACAGTATGAAGACCTTTGCTTTTGCAGGCTTGTAAAAGTTCTAAAGCGAACTCTTGCTGCAAAAGTGGTTCTCCTCCTGAAAGCGTAACTCCTCCGCCGGAAGTTTCATAGTAGGGTGCATCTGCCATAAGACGTGGCATCAGCTGGGGGACTGTTACCTTGGTTCCTTTGATGACCAAAGCTGCAGCAAAGCATTCTCGGGCACAAGCGCCGCAGGAGATACAATAGTTGCGATTTAGGGTTAAACCTTCAGTGTTTTTTTGTAAAGCACCTGACAGACACACCGGTAAACACGCACCGCAACCGATACAACGGGAGGGGTAGTATTCCAATTGAGGGGTGGTATCCCGAGACTCCGGATTGTGGCACCAGCTGCAACGACAAGAGCAACCTTGAAAAAAGACCGTGCTGCGAATCCCTGGACCATCATGCACGGTAAAACGCTGCAGATCAAAGATAACACCTTCCATAGCTTCTCCTCTAACAAATTATGACAGAGGCGCTGACCACAGGGGTTAGCGCCTTTTTTCGGTTACTTGACTGCAGATAGCTCCGGTGTGCCAAAGATGATACTCTCACCATCGTTGATTACGGTGCAGGGGACGCCCACGGCGCCTCGGACTTTGACTTCTGCAAAAGCCGGGTTGTGATCCCGGTATTTGAGAAACTCGCGAAGGCTGGACATAGAACTAGTGATATCCACATAGTTAAAGTCTACCCCATTCGCAGTTAAGAAGTCTTTAGCCGGTCCACACTGGGGTCAGAGAGGGGAACCATATACGACAATTTTTTTCACGAGAAACACTCCTTTCCGGGAAATACTTCCACAGATATTTTGCTAAATCCTTCATTTGACGCAGGGGATATAAGGGAAGGAATTTCTCTCCTTTGGCAGGAATAGAAACAAAAACAGGCATCTTAGCCAGTGAGATGCCAAGCAGGAGGCACGGGAGTGGAAACACACGAACAAGCCGCCATAGCGGCGGAAGAAATTAGTCAAAGCGAGCTAAGACGCCGTATTCTAACCATTGTCTGGCCGGTAACAGCCGACTCGGTACTCCAATTACTGGTTTCCTTTGTTTCTACTGGTTTGGTGGGGCGCCTGGGAGATTTAGCCATGAGCGCAGTCTCCCTCAGCTCGCGGATAACCCAGTTTGCTTGGGCTATCTTTGGCGGGGTGTCCACCGCTACCACTGTTCTGGTTGCTCGTGCCATAGGTGCTAAAGACAAAGAAGCAGCCCGTAACACCGCCGTGCAGGCCTTAATTGTTTCCGTAGGACTTATTGCTTTCATGACGGTGGCACTTTTTTCCTTGGCTCGACCTATCCTACTCATGCTCAATGCTACGGGTGAGCTGCTATCTCTCTCCATGGGTTACCTCTCCATTGCTTTATTTACCCTTCCTTTAGTAGCCATTATGCAGGTGATTGGAGGAGTAGCTCGAGGTATGGGAGACACCCGCACTCCTATGCTCATCTCCTTTTGTGTTAATGTTATCAATGCTATCTCTGGTTGGATACTCATTTATGGCAATTTAGGTTTTCCGGCATATGGTATAAACGGAGCGGCGATGGCGGCAGTTATCAGCCAGAGCATAGGAGCCTCCCTGGCTCTCATTTATATATCGTCCAGCAGGGGTATAGGTCTTCGGCCGAAAGATTTTCTTACTTTTTCCCGCCAGGAAGCAGTTCGTATTCTCCGGATTGGGATACCCGCCTCCACCGAAATGGTTTTTTGGCAAATGGCAACCATGCTTATGATGGGCTTAATGGTAACCTTTGGCACTGTCTCACTAGCGGCACACAACCTGGGACTCCAGGCCGAGGGTATATCTTATATGCCCGGCGCCGGTTTCGGGGTAGCTGCTACCACCTTAATCGGACACAGCCTGGGTGCGCAAAACCCCCAGCTGGCAAGACGCTACTTCCGGGAAATTCTAACTTGGGGGATCACCCTCTCCAGCTTTACTTCCCTACTGCTTCTATTTGGCAATATACAACTCATGTCTGTTTTAACCGACCAGAGAAATGTCATCGAACTGGGCGCTTACTATCTCTGGTTGATGTCTTTTACCCAGGTTCCCTCTCTGGTGACCGGCATCATTAGTGGCACCTTGCGCTCCTCTGGGGATGTGCAAGCACCTATGATAATTGCCGCTGTGGGTATGTGGGGACTACGTATTCCTCTCTCTTTCATCCTGGGAGCCGAATGGGGGATGAACCTGGGAGTGCATGGGGTCTGGTATGCTATGACCATCGACCTCTTTGTTCGTTTGGCTTTAGCCATCTGGCGCTACCGCAAACTCAGTTGGGACACAGTGCGGGTTTTGTAACACTTATATTTATTTAAGGAGGGGTTAGTATGTCCAAAGAGATGCTCTACCAAAGTATTACGGACAAAGCTGCCAGTTACACTGCTGCCAGCGACGCTATTTGGGGATTTGCTGAGTTACGCTTCGAGGAAGAACAGTCTGCAGCGCAGTTGATAGCTTTACTTACCGCAAACGGATTTGACGTTAGTGAGAATGTCGGTGGCGTTCCTTATGCTTTTGTGGGGAGCTACGGTAGTGGCAGCCCGGTCATTGGTTACTTGGGAGAGTATGACGCTCTCTCCGGCTTAAGCCAGGTGGCAGGTACAGCTCAGCGAGAAGCTATCGTTCCTGGTGCTTGTGGACACGGTTGTGGTCATCAGCTTTTAGGAGTAGGAGCTTTAGCTGCTGCGGTTGCTCTTAAGGAGTATTTGGTAGCTCACAACCTGCCGGGCACCATTAAATATTTTGGCTGTCCCGGTGAAGAGGGTGGCTCCGGCAAAGCTTTTATGGCCCGAGAAGGCGTATTTAGCGGTCTCGATGCGGCTATTACCTGGCACGCTGGAGATATGAATGCGGTCTCTACCGGTTCCAGTCTGGCAAATATCCAAGTCTACTTTCGTTTTATCGGCAAAGCCTCTCATGCCGGGGGAGCACCTCATTTGGGACGCTCCGCTCTTGATGCTATGGAACTGATGAATGTAGGGGTTAATTATATGCGCGAGCATATGATCCCCGATGCCCGAGTCCACTACGCTATGATCGATGGTGGAGGCAAGAGCCCCAATGTGGTGCAACCCTTTGCCGAACAGCTCTATTTAATAAGAGCTCCCAAAAACGACCAAGTTAAGGAGCTCTTTGAACGGGTGATCGACATCGCCCGGGGTGCCGCTCTCATGACCCAAACCCAAATGGAATATACCGTCGATAAAGCTTGTTCCAACTTGATACCCAACCATGTGCTAGAAAAACTGATGCATCAAAACCTGGTAGAGATAAGTCCTCCCGCTCCGGATGCCGAGATTATCGCTTTCGCCCATGAAATGCGGAGCACTCTCACTCCAGGTGAGTTGGCAGGTAAGCAAAAATCGCTCCAGGACAACTACGGTGGCCCCCTAAGCCGGCAACTCTTGGCTGAGCTGGATAAAGCTCCTGTTCACACCTTTGTCCTACCTATTTGCTCTCATGAACGGACTGGTCATGGCTCCACCGATGTTTCCGATGTCTCTTGGCTGGTACCTACAGTCCAGTGCAACACTGCCTGTTGGGCTCTGGGAACTCCAGGTCACTCTTGGCAGCAGGTGGCTCAGGGTAAAGCATCCCAAGCCCATGCTGCTATGCTCTATGCTGCTAAAGCCATGGCTGCTACCGGCTGGGACCTTCTGCAGCAACCGGATGTTCTGCAATTAGCCCAAAAGGAGCTAGAGGAGCGGACGGCACCCAGCGGCTACATTTGTCCCATTCCCCCTGGTATCCAGCCATCGAAAGTAAAATGAACCTTAGCGGGGTAACCCAACGACGGCAGCTTCCTCTATATGGGGCTGCCGACGAATTTTTAGCGGAAGTAAATTATTACACTGGGTATATTATCTCCATAATTAACGAACTGACCCAGGAAGGTCATAGGCTCACCCTGCAGCATTTTTCTTCCTTACGCGCTTTAAAAGCAGCCTTAGTGGCGATAGTGTCAAAGGAAGTTCACCCAAGGTTAGCTGCTGCGGCGCCTCGTCCGCTCCTCATCCTCGACCCTCAGCTTAGCCAGGTAGATCGCCAGGTGGCAGCTACTCTAGCCCAGGCGGCTGGGGTTGTCATTGCTGGTGAGGAACAAGGTGAGCGTGACCAGGGGGTAACTCTGGTGAGCGGCAGTAATACCGTACCGGTTCAAAGCCACTTGGCTCAAGTAATTGGCGAGCTAGCCAACGGTAACTACCACCTAAATGCCAAAGAAATAATGACCCAACAGGAAGCTACCAGGTTAACCGATCTTTTGGTGGAGCAGAGGGGTAACGGTGCCCAAATCCTTTCTCTGGGGTGTGAAGCGAAGGGTCTCGATAGCTATGCCACTTGGGAGTGGGCACTCCCCATCTATAGCCGTTATGCCGATCTACCTATCTTTCTCGAAGCAGAAAGCTGCGACTACCTGGAGTGGGTGCTGCCACAACTACCGGGACGTCCCTTGGTACTTTGTCGCCAAAAGGATGCCACCCAGCGTGCTCGTCTCCTGCGCCTCTGTCGCCAACACTTGGCGGTAGCGCTACTCAGCTGCCAACCGGTGGTCTCGCGCCGCAAGGAGGCTATTGCTGAAGCTCTTGGCGCTCTTTATAAGGAAGCCCAAGAAGCTTCGCTGACAGCTAACGATTGTGTTATGGAAGTCCCCACCATGGTGGTGCCGGAAGCACCTCTGGTTTTAGCTGAAACGTTAGACACGATAACCTTGCTGCATAGTGAGGTAGCTTTACCGCTGATGATCGCTGTGTCCCAAGTCAGTCGCAGTCGCCTGGTACATGGCTGGACAAATGCCTATTTTGCTGCCTGTGCCATAGACAGGGGAGTCACCTTGCTGCTAGCTAACCCCTCACAACGGGAGGTTATGGGTTTAATCCAGGCTGCTAACGAGCTACGCTAAAGAAGCTGAAGACAGAGTCTTCAGCCTCTC
>WREE01000135.1 GCA_009779515.1 Symbiobacteriaceae bacterium | reverse complement strand
CTGCTGGGATGATAAAAGGCGCGGTGGCACGAGCGCAGCAACTCCGGGGTTATCTGGTTCAGGCTCTCGGGAGTGCCAGCGATATCCTCCCCAGCGGGATGATGGCCGAAGAGGGCATGACGCAGGTTGAGATCTAAAACACTGTCCGGATAGTCTCGGTACATAAGCAGCTCCTGGTTGATAATTTCCCTTTCCGTAGCCACACTCTCCTCATCGATAAAAGGGTGTGCTGTAAAGGAGAGCAATAGGCGCAGTGCCTGAGGAAAATTAGCGGTGCAACGAAAGCCGTACCCGGTTTGGTCAAAGTAGGTAAAAGCGTTATCCTGAGCACCCAGCGCGGCAAAGGCATCGCTTATGCTACTGCCATCTTCCTCCCGAAAGAGCTGATGCTCCAGAAAATGAGCCACTCCGGCGGGCAGTATGATATGGTCATCAGCATTGTCCGGTAAGAGCTGCTGCCCGGAACCGACGGGCACCGTCCAGTAAGCCATCTTGCGTAGCAAGCCAGGCCGCTGCACCCAAATAAGCTGCACTCCCCCAGCCAGTTGGCAACGCACAATAGGAAAAGGAGAGCGGATTTCCTGGGGGTTTAGCATAAATCTCCACTCTCCTGTAGTATGAAGCTGGTGTGCGGCCGCAGCTCGGCCGCAGCCTCGGCAATATCGTCTATCCCAATACCTCGGATAGCTGTCATAATCTCGGACAAGCTCTGGCGACGCTTTAAAAGTTCGCCGTTGTAGGTAAACTCCAGCAAGCTATTGGGTTCATCCCTTAGCTGCCGATACTGGTCTAGCATAGCCAGGCGCGTCATTTCCAGCTCCTGGAGGGAAATATTGCCCTTACTGATCGAGGCCAACTCCCCTTGCATCATTTCCTGGGCTACGACCACGTTTTCGGCGGAAAGACCTGCCATGGCATAAATGGTACCATGGGTGCGGTCGATGCGGCTAGACACGGAGTAAGCCAACCCGGCTTCTTCTCGGAGAAAGCGAAAGAGCCTGGAGTGAGCGTAAGCTCCATACAAGCCATTGACGAAAGCTAGCGGTAGGGAGAGTTTATCGCTGTAGGTGATTTGGCTGGTGAAAGCCAAGACTAGCTGACTCTGTTCTCCCGGGAGTATTTCTGTCAGCTGCTGGGGGTTAGGCGCATGAGGGGTAGGTGCATGTGTAATATCCAGGCTTCTGCTTGCATGTTCCCCTAAGATTCCCTGCACCACCTGCTCCATCTCCTGTTGGCGAAAAGCTCCGGTTACGCCAACGGTAAGAGCGCTCTCCTGCCGGAAGATATGGTAGTACTCCGCCATCTTCTGGGGGGTTAGCTCCTTAAGCTCATGGGAAAGACCCAGGCGGTTAATGCCTGGAGCTTCTCCTTGGTAAACCGCATACAGACAGCGATCTAAAGCATAGGCGGCTCGAGAACTGGGCAAACGCTCCTGGGCAGCGAGAAGGATTTGCTGTTCCTCCCGAAATGTTTTCTCAGCAAAAGAACCCCCGGGTAATAGGGGGTCACTTACCAAATCTACCAGTAATTGTATACCGCGAGGGATAATAGCTTCCCCTGCCCCCGGTAAAAACCTGGGGTCGGTAAGATCCAATTCGAAATAACAGACATGCCCCATGCCTATGGTGGCAATACCCGCCTGAATCTCTGCGCCCCATAGCTCCTCTAAAGCTTGCACCATCAGCTGCTGGGTAGGCAGCTTCCGGTTACCCCGCTTGAGCAGCAGGGGCAATAGAGCAGCCGGAGTAATACGTTTCGCCTGTAGGGGAGCGGCGTACCACATCTTTACCTGGAGCGAAGCGAAACGGTCATCCGGCAACAACAGGAGCTTTACCCCGCCTGGCAGGGTGACAGCCTGCACACCGGATCTAGTCTCCTTTGCCCAGACACTCATCGTCTTATCACAAAAGCCCGTCGATAAAACGCTTGACCTCTTCCTTAGGTAAAAAACCTACACTAAGATGGGCTTCCCTACCCCCACTCTCCGGATTATTACGGATAAAGGCCAGTAAAGGGATGGAAGTTGCCTGAAACTGCATGGCACTTTGGGGGTTTTCGTCCACATTGACTTTAAAAAACCTGACCTTACCCTCGTACTCTTGCGCTACCTCTTCGATAACCGGGGAGAGCATCCGGCAAGGACCGCACCAGGGCGCCCAGAATTGCACCAAAACCGGTTCGCCAATATTAATGGCTTCCTCGGCGAAGTGAGCGTCATCAATAGCCTGTACCAAAGACATTATAGCCACCCTTTCTCAAAAAAAACTTGCCATACATAGTAAGACAGGTTACAATGAAGCCCAAGACTATGACCCGTCGAGGAGGGCTTGCTGTGTCAGAAACCGAAAAGACATACTCGAAAACTGTTAACTGCCCCCACTGTAGCAAGAGCTTTAATGTGCTTAGGGTGAAGACACGCTTTTTCAAGGTGCTACAACGTTTTCGTGATTTTGGCGCCACCTACGTGGACAACTTTTCACCGTATCTTTTCGAAATTGTCGTCTGCCCTTTTTGTGGTTTTGCCTGGGATATCGATAGCGACATCATGCTCATGCCTGCCCATAGGGAGAGGCTTAAGCCTATCTTAAGCCGCTGGAATATAGAGGATATGAACAGCCAAATGCGTACTTCGGAACACGCTATTCATGCCTATATGTGGGCTATCCTGTGCGATCAGACCCGCAAGGCCAAGAACAGCGCTTTAGCCCGCAAGCACTTGCACTTAGCTTGGATCTACCGGGGGTTGGGGGACACTGCCAATGAGCAACGCTTCCTAGTGGCCGCTCGCGACGGCTACCGGTTGGCTTTAAGCAGTGAGGACTTGTGGAGCGAGCATAACGGCAGCGAAATTTTAGCTACCTATATGGCAGCCGTTCTCAGCCATATGGTCGGGGATAACGATGGTTGCACCCGCTGGCTTAGCCAGGTAATTTTTAACCATCCGGAAGCAGACCAACGACCCATTGTGGTGAATATGGCTAAAGAGCTGTGGTCGGATATCCGCCATGCCGATTGGAAATCTTCCATAGTTGAGATTCAAAAGCTGGCGACAGAAAAAGCTGTTCCCTAAAAAATATAACGCCTCTCGTTTCGGTAGCCATTTGTCTAATTCCTTCCTGCCCAAAGAAGGTGTTTTATGCTCACCCCTTTATCTGCCCAGCAGCTCCTATCCTTCTGTCAGAGTATTACTCCTCTCCCCACCTTCCACATCTACCCTAAAGTAGCTTCCACTAACACTATAGCCAAGGCATTAGCTCGTAGCCAGGCAACTCACGGCACGGTGGTGCTGGCTGAGGAGCAGGAGGCAGGAGAAGGGCGCCATAGGCGCTCCTTCCACTCTCCTCCCGGAGGCGTCTATTTAAGTGTTGTTCTACACCCCAGCGAACTTTTCCGGGCAGTACCCTCCTTGCTAACTGTTCACGCTTGTGTCACCGTGGCCGACGCTATAAGGGATATATGTGGCATAGAAGTAGGCATTAAGTGGGTTAACGATTTGCTCTTAGAAGGGCGCAAAGTGTGCGGCATCTCCTGTGACACCGCTATCGACCCTGACACCGGAAAGCTCTCCTGGGCAGTACTGGGAATAGGTATTAATGTGGCTACTCCCGAGAGCAGCTTTCCACCGGAGTTGCGCCTTTTAGCGACTTCCCTCGATCCCCAGGGCATAGCTTCTATAGACCGTAACCGGCTCATAGCGCAAATACTCCGGGGGCTGTTAGCACCGACACCGCTTACTGCCCGGGAGGAGCTGCTGAGACGTTACCGGGAAGCTCTGGTTGTCCTACAACAAAGGCTGTTGGTGCAAGAAGGGGAACATTCCTACCAGGCTACTGCTCTGGATATTAACCGGGAAGGGAACTTAATTGTCCGGCGCGAAGACGGCACCTTGGTTACTTTAATCGCCGGGGAAATCTCCACCCGACCTTTAACCGACTTCCGGTAGCCGCCGCACTTTGGTTGCCGTAGGCGGCTCGCGGTCGTCAGGAAGCTCTGGGGTAAGATCCCTGGTTTTTTGGGATAAGATGCGCGCCGCCTGGATGACCTGGAACATAGCCAGGGGATGGGAAGATTCAAACTGATGCCCTCTATGAGGAAGAACCGGAAAGCGTAAAGCCCAGACAAGGTGTTCCAGGCTAACGAAATTATATTGATTTTCGCGAACATGGGAAGCCAGGACATAACAGACCCTTTCTATGCCGTACTTTTCCGAGACCTTCTTAACCACCTCTTCGCCGGACACCTTAAGCGGATCTACCATACCTAACTGTACGTTACCATAATCCAAAATGGCATTTTCCAGAGCGCAGGCGCAGCCTCGGTTTAACAGAACGCTTGTCCAGTATTCCTCTGTCTCGCCGTGGGTTTTGGCATGTTCCAGTGAATGTACATAAACTTCTGGATACATAAAAACATCCTCCTTATTTTTCCCTGAGAATTACTCGCGGTAGCTCTCGCAGCGCCGCTATCTCAGGACTGTCTATATTCTGGGGGTTAATATACCGGGAGTGCCAAATACCCGGGGCAACACTATCCACCTCTTGCCGGTAACGGTGCAGCGCCGCTCTTTCCGCGAAATCCCGCTGAGCCGAGCCGCCATCCTCATAGAAGGCGAAGCCATCCCAGACGCGATCGGTTTTACCCCGGTTAGTTACAAAACGCTTATAATGAGCTACCATATAGGAGACTGTGAAAGATTTTGCATGATCTTTGGAAGCCCAAACATACCCCTCCTTGCCCATAAACCACTCCTGATGAATATCATACATCTTCCAGCATTTACTTGAGATCTGCTCCGAAGGGGTGTGGATAATCCCCAGCCACCGTTGCCACAAAAGATAAGACTCATTTATAACCTCCTTTATTGGGTACCGCCCCGGAGTGAAGCGATAGCTATCGTCTCGCTCCGGGGTTTTTGTTTGCCTACACCAACGGTTGATTTCTACCTCAGACCACTCCTCTGGGTTTTGCCTGACATAGAGCGCCAGTTGTGTCCACAAACGTTCAATCCCGTAAACTGATGCTACTTCATACACCACCATCTGGTAGTTGACCACAACGGCAGGGTTATCCGGGGAGAGTTGATAGCTGTTGCGTTGCATGGCGCAAGCAAGAGCAGCCGCGCAGTAACGGTTAAGAAGGCGACTCTCCCGATAGATACTCTCCTTACCTTCTCTCTTGGCATCTTCCCAGCTTTTTAGGTATAAAGGCCCGGTAAGCATGTGTACTTCCCTCTACGCCCCTCGCCCACTTTGGTGCCCACTGGGAAAGGGAAAGAGACCATACAGGATGTTATGCAGGGTAAGATTGCGGGCTTGCTCTTCCAGCCGGATAGCTTGGAACTCGTGGTTAAGTGCCTCCCAGGAGATACCTCCGTAGCTATCGAGAAGCTCCTTGGCGTGGTAGTCCTCCAAATCTCGGAGATCTGGCTCTAACCCTTCCCGAATTGCCTGCTCAAGACGTTGAATCCCCTTAAGACTACCGGACAACTCCGCTACCGACTGGTGACGCAAGCGAGAAAAATCGTAGCCTTCAATGATGTCGAAGAGAAGGCTCTCCATCTCTT
>WREE01000134.1 GCA_009779515.1 Symbiobacteriaceae bacterium | reverse complement strand
GGGACGATGGTAATCGTCCCGCCGAAATGTGTGTATACAATCAGAATCATCGGGCAGATTGCCATCTGCCCCTACGAAAACCCATCGCCAATCCATTGTAGGGGACGATGGTAATCGTCCCGCTGAAATGTGTGTATACAATTGATTGTCCCAATCGTAGGGGACGATGGTAATCGTCCCGCTCCTGCGCCCCGGTTCCCGTGGCGAATAGACGCGCTCATCTATCATTTTCAAGGTGAACGCTGTTCATGCGCGTCTATACTAAATAAGCATTTAACAAAGAGAAAGGAGTAAGCATAATGTTTTGCACAAATTGTGGAGCTCAGCTTCAACCGGGTGTAAAGTTTTGCACAAACTGTGGTTCTATGACATCCAAAGCGAAAACAGAGACAGGTAATAACCTCAAACTGGGTTCTTTCCTGGTAGGTGGGAGAAACGTTCTCGGAACAAATTTAACCTATGTATCTGCTGGCATTAGTTGCCTTATAGCAGTTCTTTTCTTCACTGGTTGGTTTCGTATTACAGCACAGAGCTTATTAAGAATGCTTTTTGGCGGCAGTATTCCGATAAATATCCCCGAATCCTTCGGAATAGGTAAGATAAGAGAGCTGCTTTCGTTGGTGAGATCCTTGGCATCGGATGGGGGATGGGAGGCGCTAAATTTATTCTTACTGGCGTTATACTTGATACCAATTCTTAATATAGGACATGCTGCGGCGCTTATTCTTCTGAAGATCAACAAAGGAGTTCTAGTTTCTGCCGTTAGTGCTGCGCTTGTAATACTAGCCATAGTCGGCGTTAATATTGCTTTCGCGGGAATAAATAAACAAATGGGTGGTTTCCTTAATGTAGGTAGTATGATAAAGATCGTTGCTACTCCATGGCTCCTTATTGGTCTGTCTGCGGTAAACGTGTTCATTTCAAGTAAGGTTAAAGCATATTAACAGAAGCTATTTATCAAATGCGGCTTATATCTCCTGGTTTTAGCCAGGGGATATAAGCCGTGTTTATTGCTGTTGACATAGTATCACTAATATATTACTCTGTCAGTATGAACTATGGATCTAACAACAACGTAGTCTAACCATGTCAACAGCTTAAAGGAGTGAGTTTATGAACCCCAAGGTTGGCTTACGTATCATCACGGAGTTTCAGCGCCCAGATCCCCTTTTGGTGAAAAGGTATGGTGGCATCCCCGCCAGCAATATCAGCGATGTTATGTATCGCTTTTATTGTATGCACGAGTATATCCGCTCCATGAATAATCGTCCTATGGCAGGGGTAGCCTTTACGGTAAAAGTCCCCAGCAGCGACAACACTTTTATCCATTATGCTCTTGATTTGGCCGAGCCGGGGGATATTTTAGTAGTGGACGGGGGAAGCGAAATCAATCGGGCGCTGATGGGTGAAATTATGTTTACCTATGCTCAGCAACGGGGTATTGCTGGTGTTATTGTCGATGGCGCCATTCGCGATATCGATTGTCTGCAAACCTTAACCATTCCGATATACGCCAAGGGTATTACCCCCCAGGGTCCTTATAAAAATGGCCCCGGGGAGATCAATGTCCCCGTGGCCTGTGGTGGGCAAGTGGTTACCCCTGGTGATATTATCGTTGGTGACAGCGACGGGGTCGTAGTTATTCCCCAGGGGGATGCTGCCTATATTATCGACCTTGCTGAAGCTAAGTTAGCTTCCGAGGAGGAACGCTTAGCGTCTTATCGCCGAGGTGACTTGGACAGAGAGCAGCATCTTAACGAGTATCTGGAGTTCCTTAAAGGGTTGGGTACTACCTGGGTCAAATAAGGGCTACAAACCTCTTTCGGCTAAAAAAGCTTTAAAGAAAGCATACTCCCGTTTGAGTAGAGCTGGGGTGTCCAATTCGTAAGGGCAGTGGGTTTTACAAATGCCACATTCGATACAGTCCTTAATTTTCTCCATATCGGCTTGCCCTTGAGGGGTAATAAAACGCTCCGGGTTCATGCGGCGCAGCAACAGGCTCATACGGGCAGCCTGGGCAATGGGGATCTTAGCAGGACAGGTGGGAACACAATAGCCGCAACTCCGGCAAAATGAGCCTTGGAGTTCCTGCCTGTCGTGTAAGATCATAGCTTCCAGCTTTTCATCCATGGCAGGGGGGTTAGCTTCCAACTCCAGAAATTGTTCTAACTCCCAGCTGTGCTGTATACCCCAAATTGGCACCACATTACCTAAACTTCGCAGGAAGGAAAAAGTAGCGGTGGGATCAGTTATCAGCCCTCCCGACATTGCTTTCATGGCGATAAAGCCGACATCCAGCTCAGCGCACAGCTTTACCAGCTCTAAGTCTTCATCGGAAGAGAGTACCGATAAAGGAAATTGCATGGTATCGAAGAGCCCGCTCCTAACCTCCTCCAAAGCCAAGTCTAAGCGGTGGCTGGTGATAGAGATAAAGCGGATTTTCCCTTGCTTTTTAGCCTCCAAAGCTGCTTGGTAGAGCTCACCCTGAGCTTCCGGGAGGGAAGAGGGATTGTGGAGCTGATAGATATCCAGGTAGTCTGTCTTCAGGTTGGTCAGGCTGGTCTCCAAATCTTTAAAAAGTGCGGCAGCAGTGGCAGCATGGGTTTTCGAAGCCAGTATAACCTCCTGTCGCATTTCTCCTAAGGCTTGCCCGATCTTTTCTTCGCTGTCGGTGTAACCTCTGGCCGTGTCGAAAAAGGTAATGCCTCCATCAAAGGCTTGGCGCAGCAAAGCGATTGCCTCGGGAAAAGAGAGGCGTTGGATGGGGATGGCACCGAAACCGCTACGGCTGACTAGCAGGTTCGTGCGCCCTAAACGCATTTTGTCCATATTCATAACCTCCAAAATTAATGTTTCACGTGAAACAATTTTTCTTCATCTCCTAAATTCGCTCTTGCTTCGACCATTCCTGCACAATCAGAAAGGGTGAACCGTATGTCACATCTCCATAACCTGCTGCTTCCTTTTTCCTTTGAACTGCCAACCCGAGTGCTCTTTGGTCCAGGTTCTCTCAGGGAGGTGACCAAGGAGCTTAAGCAACTAGGCGTTAGCAAACCCCTTATTGTCACCGATCCTGGTATTGTTGCAGCTGGCATCCTGGATAAGGTGCTGGAACAACTTTCCGGGGAGATCCAAGCTATCATCTTCTCCGAGGTATCGCCTAATCCTAAAGACCTTAATGTCGTAGCCGGAGCCAACGTCTACCGTGAGAGCGGTACTGACGGTATTTTAGCATTAGGCGGGGGCAGTCCTATAGATTGCGCCAAAGGGATTGGGGTGTTGGTGGCTAACGAGGCAAACGATATTCGGGCTTTCGCCGGTCGCGGGATTCCCTCGCGCCCGCTCCCTCCGCTTCTGGCTATCCCTACTACAGCGGGTACAGGCAGCGAGATTACCTTTTCCTGTGTCCTCAACGACACTTCCCAAAACATTAAGTTCACCGTTAAGAATGCTTATACCGCACCTCGGGTGGCTATTTGTGATCCGGAATTAACTACGACCCTTCCTCCGGCTATTACTGCTGCTACCGGCATGGACGCCTTAACCCACGCCATTGAAGCTTATACGGCCACCTGCGCGGAGCCTATCAGTGATGCTTTGGCTCTTTATGCTATCGAGCTGATTACGGCAAGCCTGGAGACTGCTTTTAATTATGGAGCTAACTTAACGGCTCGCTCCACGATGTTGATGGGTTCTCTCCTGGCAGGAATGGCCTTTAGCCATTCTGACGTGGCAGGGATTCACTGCATCGCTGAGGCTTTAGGAGGTCTTTACGATCTTCCTCACGGGGTCTGCAATGCCATTATCCTACCCCATATGATGTCCTATTGCATGGATTACTGCCAGGAGCGCTACGCCAGAATCGCTCGTGCTATGGGGCTCCTCCCCGACCAGGGAGCCGCCGGTGCCGCTCAAGCGGTAGCCAAGGTGCAGGAGCTGGCGGCGGCTGTACGCCTACCCTTGTTCAAGGAGCTGCAGGTAGATCCTTCCGAATTTCCCAAAATAGCCCTCCGCTCCTATGAAAACGGCTCCAACCCCAGTAACCCTCGTCCCATGACTGCCGACGATTATTTGCAGCTACTGCACCTGATGCAAGGAGTGTAAATAACTCGTGAAAGCTGTGCTGGTGGCGCTTAACAGCCAGTATATCCACAAAGCCTTGGCGGTGCGGAGTTTACAGCGGGTAGTGCAGGCGCAGGAGGAGTTAGCCAGCATGGAAGTGGAGCTGTGGGAGGGGACTATCAACGAAGATTGGCGGCATACTGCCGCCTCTCTCTATGCTCGGCAAGCCGACCTTTACGCCTTTTCGGTATATATCTGGAATGTAGAATTAGTTGCCCATATTACTCGGCGTTTGCGCCAACTGTTGCCGCAAACGTTTCTCCTTTGGGGAGGTCCGGAAGTAAGCTACGATTGCCGGGAGTGGTTAGAAAATAACCCCAGTGTAGATGCCATCCTTCGGGGTGAAGCGGAAGAGAGTTTTCCCTTGCTGCTTAAAGCCATGCTGTCGGGGGAGAAACATGAGCTAAGTAACAGTATCCCTGGCTTGGTTGGGCGCCACGATCTTACCACTGCCCAACTTCCCATAGTGCAAGATATTGCTGCTCTACCTTTTCCTTATAGTGATGCCGAACTGCAAAACCCCGGCACTCGTATCTTTTACTACGAAAGCACCCGGGGTTGCCCCTTTAACTGCCAGTATTGCCTCTCCTCTGGTGTCCAGCCGCTGCGCTTTCGCCCTTTGGAACAAACCCTTGAGCATTTGGCTCGTTTTAGCGCAGCCCAGGTAAAGCTGGTGAAGTTGGTCGACCGTACCTTTAACTGGGACAGCAGCAGAGCTATGGCTATTTGGAACTTTCTTCTAGAGGCAGCCAGACAGGGGAGCGTTACCACCTGGCATTTTGAGCTTTCCCCCCTACTGTTAGACGATGCGGCTGTAGCGCTCTTAAGTCAGGCACCGCCGGGGCTTTTTCAATTTGAAATAGGCGTCCAAAGCACGCACCCTCCTACCTTAGAGGCTATCCAACGCTACCAACCTCCCGGCAGTTGGCACACCAAGGTGAGGCAGCTCCGAGAGCTAAACCGCCAGCATCTTCATTTGGATCTCATCGCCGGTCTTCCCCTGGAAGGTTGGGAGGAGTGCTCTCGCTCCCTGGACGAGGTGATGGCTCTAAAACCCCACCAAGTGCAGCTGGGTTTTCTGAAAATGTTGCGAGGTAGCGGCTTGCGCCAGTCGGCTGAGGAGAGAGGCGATATTTTTAGCCCTACCCCTCCCTACGAAATTTTAAAAACTAAAACCTTAAGTCATAGGGAACTACTTAAGCTGCAGCAGATTGCCGCGCTCCTGGAGCGCTACTACAACTCGGGGCGTTTTAAACTTACTCTGCAGGGGTTGGAAAAACTGGTAGCATCGCACTTTCACCTTTTCTTGCTCATGTCGGAGTTTTGGCAAGAAGAAGGATACCCCTGGCTGAGCAATACCGGCTTGCGTTATCAGCAACTGGCTAGCTTTGCTTTCAGCTTGGGTATGCCTGCCCCGGAACTGTATTGTCGCCTGGCTTACGACTTTTGCCTTTGGTACAAGGATGAGGTGTTGCCACCGCCT
>WREE01000133.1 GCA_009779515.1 Symbiobacteriaceae bacterium | reverse complement strand
CGAACCCCTGGCTCACCTCTTTCATGGCTGTGAGCAGGTGTGGGATGTCCTTAAAAAACTCCCCCTGGAGGTAACCCTTCTCACCTCTTCCCCGCAAATTCTGGGGGAAGTACACCCTACGGCAGTTTTGGCGGGAGCCGTTTCCGTCGGTGCCGGTGCTGTTATCGGTCCCCATGTCTATATCCAGGGACCGGTATATATCGGGAAAGGTGCCGAGATACGTCAAGGTGCCTTCGTGCGTGAGTATAGTATTATTGGAGATAACTGTATCTTGGGGCATAACAGCGAGGTCAAAGGTGCCATCATGCTGCAAGGGAGCCAAGCGCCTCATTTTGCTTATATTGGCGACAGCATTCTCGGTCGAGGGGTTAACTTGGGGGCGGGTACTAAACTGGCCAACTTTAAGCTCCAGGGCGATGAAATAGTTATCCGCCATCTGGGAGAGAGTTATCCCACTGGACTACGAAAACTGGGTGCCATCATCGGCGACGGCTCTTCCGTGGGCTGTAATGCAGTTACGGCTCCGGGAACGCTCATCGGTAAAAATTGCTGGATATACAGCTTAATCTCTCTCCGAGGAGTTATACCAGCTTCCAGTATCGTCAAGCCGAGTCAAGGCTTCGAAATAGTTCCCATAACCTAACCGCTAAAGGAGCCGATAGTATGCAGAGTAATCTTGTTCTTCTGGCAGCTGGCAGAGGAACCCGCTATGGTGGTTTAAAGCAGCTGGAAGGTTTTGGTCCTCACGGTGAACTGATAATGGATTATACTATTGCCGATGCGGTAGAGGTCGGTTTCACTCGGGTAGTTTTGGTCATTCGGCGTGAGCATCTGGAGCTATTCCAAGAAAAAATGACCAAGCATGTGCTGCGCCACCGTTTCGAGTTACACTTTGCTTTCCAGGAGGAACCTCTGGGAACTGCTGATGCCGCCCGCAGTGCCGCGACGGTGGTTAACGGTCCCATGGTGATTGCCAACAGCGATGACTACTATGGGGGCATCCAGGTCTATGCTACGGCCTACCACTTTTTGCAGTCTTTGTCTGTGTCCACTTCACCCACACGCTACGCTATGCTGGGCTACCGCCTTCAAGATACCCTGCCGGAAACAGGTGCGGTGGCTCGTGGTCTCTGTCAAGTAGATGCCGGTCAAAAGTTGATTCATCTTCAGGAGTGGTATGAAATTCACCGGGAAGCAGATGGTGCTATCTACGGTCATGATGGAGGGGGAAGTATGACCTGGCTGGAGCCGACAACGGTTTGCTCCATGGCCTTTTGGTTGCTACCTCCTGAGTTTATGCCCCGGGTGGAGCAGGATTTCGTTAACTACCTGGCCAAACCTCGGGTGCCGGGTAGAGCGGGAGAGTTTCTTTTGACTTCCGTTATTGAAGAGCACCGGGCGACTGGCTTGGCGCAGGTGGAGGTTCTTCCGGTGGTGGAAGCTAGGTGGTGTGGGGTTACCAGTCCTGAAGATAAAATTAAAGTAGAAGCCAGGCTGGCAGAATATCATCAGCAGGGGCTTTACAGTAAACTGCGCTAGCGAAGCCTTAGCGCGAGAGAGGCAGTTGATAGCATGCCCGCTGGGGAAGAACATCAGCAAGAGCGTATCGTCCCCGTTGATTTAGCCGATGAAATGAAGCGTTCCTATATAGATTATGCCATGAGTGTCATCATTGCCCGGGCTCTCCCCGATGTGCGCGATGGCTTAAAGCCGGTACATCGTCGTATTCTGTTTGCCATGGACGAATCCAACATGACCTTTGACCGCCCTTATGTGAAGTCTGCCCGCCCTGTCTCCGATGTTATGGGTAAATATCACCCCCATGGCGATGTCCCTATTTACGACGCCATGGTTCGTTTAGCCCAGGATTTTAACTGCCGGTACCCTATGGTGGACGGTCACGGCAACTTTGGCTCGGTAGATGGAGATCCTCCGGCTCATATGCGCTATACTGAAGCCAGATTGGCTAAAATAGCCCAGGAGATGTTGCGAGATATCGACAAAGAGACGGTAGATTTTGCTCCGAACTACGATGGCAAAGAGCAGGAGCCTTTGGTGCTACCAGCTCATCTGCCGTATCTTTTAATCAACGGGGCTTCCGGTATTGCCGTAGGAATGGCAACTAACATCCCTCCTCACAACCTGGGAGAAGTGCTACAAGGTGCTATGGCTTTGCTGGACGATCCGGAGATAACCATAGCTCAGCTTATGGAGCATATTCCCGGGCCCGACTTTCCTACAGCAGGGCAAATTATGGGTCGTGAAGGGATTAGCAGCGCCTACCATACCGGTAGAGGGAGCGTTACCATGCGAGCTAGAAGCCGCATTGAGCGCTTACAGAACGGACGCACTCGTATCATTGTCGATCAGCTCCCCTACCAGGTGAATAAAGCTCGCCTAATTGAGCGGATTGCCCTTTTGGTGAGAGATAAAAAAATAGACGGTATCACCGATCTCAACGATGAATCCGACCGGGACGGTATGCGTATTGTCATCGACTTACGCCGGGACACCAATCCTACGGTGCTTCTCAATCAGCTCTACGCCCATACCTCACTCCAGATGAATTTTGGGGTTATTATGCTGGCTTTAGACGACGGGGTACCCAAAGTCATGACCTTAAAAGAGGTTTTGGCTTTTTACCTGGCTCACCAAAGAGCTGTTTTACTCCGGCGCTTAAACTTCGAACTGACCAAGGCTCTGGATAGAGCCCATATTTTGGAAGGTTTGCGCATCGCGGTGGCCAACATCGATGCCGTCATACGCATCATTCGCACCGCCGCCGATGATGATGTAGCTAAGAACGATCTGATGCTCACCTTCTCCTTAAGCGAACGCCAGGCAACGGCTGTTTTAGATATGCGTTTACGCCGTCTTACCAGCCTGGAACTGGAGAAGCTGGAGGAAGAGTATCGTCAGGTCATGGACGAGGTGCTGCGCTTGCGTACCATTCTGGCAGATGAAACCTTGCAGGTAGCCTTGGTGCGCACCGATTTAGAGCGCCTGCAGCGAGAGTATAGCGATCCCCGTCGCTCGGAAATTGTGGCCGACGCAGGGGAATTGGAGGTGGAAGACCTCATCGCCGAAGAGGAGATGGTGGTCACCCTTACTCATCAGGGTTACATCAAACGCCTTCCTGCCACCACCTATCGCACCCAAAGACGAGGTGGTCGAGGGGTAGCCGGCATGGGTACCAAAGAAGAAGATTTTGTGGAAAGCTTATTCGTTACTTCCACTCACCACGACCTTCTCTTCTTCACCGATAAGGGCAAGGTCTATACCTGCAAGGTTTATAATCTTCCGGAAGCCGGTCGCCAAGCCAAAGGAACTAACTTGGTCAACCTCTTGCAGATTAGCGGTGCCGAAAAGGTCAGCACGGTTATTGCTGTTAAGGAAGGGGAGTATACCGGTGAGCTCTTCTTCTGCACTCGGCGGGGAGTTGTCAAGAAAGGCACGCTCGACCAGTTTTCCAACGTCCGTGTCACCGGTATGATTGCTATGAAGCTGGCTGAAGAGGACGAACTGGTGGGAGTCCTTCAGACGAAATCTGGCGATGATATTTTTATTGCCACTCGTCAGGGTAAGGTTATCCGTTTCAATGAGCATGGAGTCCGGGTGATGGGTCGTAATACCGCCGGGGTGCGGGGTATCAGCCTTGCCGCCAACGACGAAGTTATTGCTCTCGATGTCGTCAGTCAGGAATCTGAACTGCTGGTGGTTACCGAAAACGGCTATGGCAAGCGGACTCGCTTGGATGAATACAGGGGGCAGTCACGGGGTGGCAAGGGTATCCTTCTGACGCGAGTTAGCGCCCGTTCGGGGGCTATCGCCGGCATACGCTTGGTGCGGCCGGGGGACGAAGTGATGGTTATCACTGCCCAGGGGATTATTATCCGCACTCCTGTGGACGACATTAATCGTTTTAGTCGGGTAACCCAAGGGGTGAATATTATGGACCTCAAGGAGGGAGATAGGGTAGTCGCTCTGGCTAAGGTGGTTCCCCAAAGAACAGAAGACGAACAGCTTACTTTTCTGGAAAGATAGCTGTAGGAAGTGCATAACGCTAGCTCGTGCCTGGTTTGTGGTGCGCTCCGCCGGGATTCAGGCGGGATGTTAGAGGCGAGATGGTGTTAGGTGGTTGTGAAAGGACGGAATAACTGTGGAAATAATGTTGGCTCGGCAACCTATTTTTAACCGAGATATGGAGCTGTTTGCCTATGAGCTGCTCTACCGCAATTATCGCAGCGGCGGCTCCACCGATAAAGCCATGGTTAGTGACGGCAACCAAGCGACCTCAAGCGTTATTATCGATGTTTTAACCAACTTAGGCTTAGAGACGGTTACTGCCGGCAAACCTGCTTTTATTAACTTCACCGAGGATATGATCCTCGGTGATTACGCTACTTTGTTCCCAACTCAAAGTGTGGTTATTGAGGTGCTGGAGGATGTTGTCCCCAGCAATGAGCTGGTGCAGCGTTGTGCCGAGCTGCGTCAGGCAGGGTATATCCTGGCTTTGGATGACTTCGTTTTTACAGGACGCCATATGGCGCTTATCCAACAAGCTAACATTATTAAAATGGACTTCATGAATACCGACGATGTTCAGCTGGAACGTATAGTCAAGCTCTTTGCCCCCCGGGGGGTTAAGTTTTTAGCCGAAAAGGTGGAGACCCAAGAGGAGTTTCAAAAGGCTCTGAAGTGGGGTTACTCCTACTTCCAGGGGTACTTCTTTAGTAAACCTACCCTGCTCAGCTCTCCGGAGTTGGCTCCTACCCGCCTCAACTTAATCAGGCTGATGAGCGAAACCAACAAAGGCGACTTTGAATATGCCGATATGTCGCGAGTGGTTATGCAAGATATGGGTCTGACGGTTAAGTTCCTGCGCCTGCTAAACTATGTGATACCCCATAGCCAAAAAGGGGATATTGCTACTATCCGCCAAGGTATGGTCTTGATGGGTATCAACTCCTTTCGCAAGTGGCTTTACCTTATGGCGATGAAAGACTTCGCTCAAGACCTCCCCGATGAGCTCACCAGCCGTGCTCTTATCTGCGCTCGTTTCTGTGAGCTTATCGCTCCCTCCTTCGGCTTCAACAGCGAGGAGTGCTTTATGGTGGGGCTTTTCTTTTTAGGAGAAACTATTACGCGTATGCCTATGGAGGATTTTTTAAAGGATATTGCCGTAAGCTCCCAGGTGAAAAATGCTCTTCTCTACGATGAGGGTCCTTTAGTTGCGGTGTTGCACCTCTGTAACTATTATATGAACGGCGACTGGGATATGATGGAGCCGCTCTTGGAGCGTCATAAGCTGACGCCGGAGCGTGTTACCAATACCTATTTGCGTGCCATGCAGTGGGGCGACGCTTTGCTGGAGGAGATAAACCAAGCGACCAGACTGTAATAAGGAGAGAGCTTAGGTGGAGCTTAACGCTATTATTAACGTTAATTGCCTGGAGGTGTTTAAAAGCTTTCCTGCCAGAGCTTGAAACATTCCAGCAGTTAAATACGTAACAAACACCTTCCGGCTATGCTTTAGCTGGAAGGTGTTTCAGTATCTCAGGGTGCAAATTTTTGGCCATCGTCCCGCTGAATACAAAACAAAATTAACGGGCAGATTGCCATCTGCCCCTACGAGGATCCATCATACATATGATTGTCCAAATCGTAGGGGACGATGGTAATCGTCCCGCCGAAAGGT
>WREE01000132.1 GCA_009779515.1 Symbiobacteriaceae bacterium | reverse complement strand
GCATAAATTACCGGCTTTACGTAATTCTCTGCTGTGGTCGCGTAGTTTGGGATTGTATGGAAGAGCTAAATAGGATTCGCGATTGCGCATATAACCACCCCGGCGCTGCGCGCCACCCCTCCAAGGAGGGGAATTATTATTATCACACCGCTCTGAATGACAGCGAAGAGAGTTTTACTCATATGACCACCCCGGCGCTACGCGCCACCCCTCCAAGGAGGGGAATATGGGCGGGGTGGTCGCTCATCCTTGGAGGGAATTAGCCTTGACTGAACTTCAGTTTCAACGGATTTCCGGTATTGGCCATCCCTCGCAGCCAATCACGAGCGTCCATACGGCGCTTACCCGCTGGCTGAACTTCCCGTAGGATAACGCCTCTGCTACCGGCTACCACCACAGGGTAAGCTTTGTTCTGGGGTAAGATGGTGCCTGGCGGTAAATCGCTGGTAGCCTCCCAGGGGTAGCTCTGCCAAATTTTGATCAGATTGCCCTGTACGTAGCTCTCGGCACCTGGAGCAGGATTCATGGCACGTATCCGGTTATGTAGCTCCCAGCCGGATAGGTTCCAGTCTAAAAGTTGCTCTTCTTTCTGTAACGACGGCGCGTAAGTTGCCTGAGAAGAATCTTGCACCCACTCCCTGACAGTACCCTCCTTAAACGCCGTTAAGAGCTCTAACAAGAGCTTAGCGCCAAGATGAGCGAGCCGGTCATGTATTTGTCCATAGGTGGTCTCAAGAGGTATAGGCACATGGGCACTATGCAATACGGCACCGGTATCTATCCCCTCATCCATACGCATAAGAGAAACTCCGGTAACTTCATCCCCTGCCATTAAGGCTCTTTGTATGGGCGCCGGTCCCCGGTACTTGGGTAGTAAAGAAGCATGGATATTAAGCGGCACTATGTTTGGAGCAGTGAGTAACGAAGGAGGTAGGATCTGTCCGTAAGCTGCAGTAACAAGATAATCGGCCGGAGTTTGCAAGATAGCTCTTTGGGCTTCAGGTGTTTTCAGGGAAGAAGGTTGGTAGATCTGCTTCACACCCAGCTCCAGAGCCTTTTGTTTAACCGGTGAATAAGTTACCTTTTGTCCACGCCCCGAGGGGGCATCCGGTTGGGTCACCACCATGACCACCGTGTGCCTTTGCCAGAGAGCCTCCAGAGCGGGGAGCGCAAACTCCGGTGTTCCCATAAAGATAATACGCATTTAACCTTCACCTTTGCGATATTCAAAAACAGCACGGATGGAAGGAGACTCCCCCACTCCCTCTAGTTCGCTGGGATCGATATAGCGAATAATTTTATCTACAAAGACTTCACCCTCCAGATGATCCATTTCATGGCGCAAAGCCCTGGCGAGAACCCCTTCAGCTTCCACCTGGTAAGCTTCACCTAAGCGGTTAGTCGCAGCAATCACCAACGATTGCGGTCTGGCAACTTCCGCCCAGACGCCGGGATAACTGAGGCACCCCTCGATATCAATGAGTTCGCCTTCTTCTTCTACCAGTATTGGGTTAATCATTTCATAAAAGTCGCCTTCGTATTCGATGACGATAATCCTTTTAGCTATACCCAGCTGCGGTGCCGCCAACCCCAGTCCGGCATTAGCCCGCATGGTTTCTGCCATATCATCCAAGAGGCGCAACACCCCGGGGTTAATAGATGTTACTTCCTTGGCTTTAACATAGAGTTCCGGAGATCCGGGACCGCGAATTGTACGGATAGCCATACCTTACCTCATCTCTCTTACATGGATAAAGGGTCTAATGTGAGGCTCACCATTATATCTTTAGGCGCCTTATACTCTGCCAGTCGCTGTTGCAACACCCGGTGGAGTATCTCTCGATTAGGGGCTTTAAGCAACAGTTGGTAACGGTAGCGTCCTCCCAATTTATACTGGCGGGCTACCTGGGGTCCGCGTACTAATAGGGTCGGGGTGCAAGCCATAGCCCACTCCCGAGCATGGGTAAACGCGGCAAGAGGAGTGTCAGCAGCAACCAGCAGCCAAGCTAAAGCCGCGAAGGGTGGGTCTTGGCGGCGCTGCCGTTTAAGAACCTCCGCCTCGTAAAATATTTGGTAATCCTGCATTTGCGCCGCCAGAACCAGGGGGTGTTCGGGAGCGTAGCTTTGAATGATAACTCTTCCAGCTTTATCGCCTCTTCCGGCACGTCCCGATACCTGGGTGAGCAGAGCGAAGGCTCGTTCGGCGCCCCGGTAATCGGGAGCTCTCAGAAGGCTGTCGGCGCTGATAACCCCAACCAGAGTAACCGCCGGGAAATCTAACCCCTTAGCCACCATTTGCGTCCCCACCAGTATTTCGGCTTCCCTAGCGGAGAAAGATTTTACAATAGAGGCCTTGGCGCCCTGGCGACTGGTAGCATCAGCATCGAGACGCAGAATGCGCGCTTCGGGAAATAGCTTCTGACACTCCTCCATAACCTTTTCCGTTCCCAAACCAAAAAAACGAAGATATTTAGAAGCACAAGAGGGACATAAAGCAGGCATAGCTTGAGTGTAGCCACAGATATGGCATTTAAGCATGGTAGCTTCGTTATCCCCTTGCTCATTACCGTGCTCCACTAAAGGGATTTCGCACTCGGGGCATTCCAGCACCAAGCCACAGGAGCGGCAAAGGGTCATGCGGTGCAATCCACGACGATTGTGAAAGATGATGGCTTGCTCCTGCCTTGCCACCACTTGCTGTAGTTCAGTAAGGAGTAGACGGCTAAAGATAGTGCGGTTACCTTCCCGCAGCTCCCGACGCATATCCACCAGATCCACCTGAGCCAGGGGGCGAGCATGGATTCTCTCCCCTAAAGTTACCAGGCGATAGGTGCCTTGAAGAGCGGCATAATAACTATCCACTGCCGGGGTGGCAGAACCGAACAAGAGTTTAGCTCCGTGTCGGGAGGCACGCCAGGCGGCCACCTCCCGGGCATGGTATTTAGGTTCTTCTTCATTTTTAAAAGTCTGCTCGTGTTCTTCATCCAAGACAATAAGCCCAATATTTTTAAGAGGTGCAAAAACTGCGGAACGGGCACCCAGCACCACTCTCGCCTCGCCTTTTTTAACTCGCTGCCAGCTATCCGTCCGCTCGCGGCGAGACATACCGCTATGCAGCATAGCTACTAAAGGACCAAAGCGAGCCAGAAAGCGTTCCCGCATTTGCACGGTCAAGGTTATTTCGGGTACCAGGATCATAGCCGTACGACCTTGCCTAAGCATCTCGGCGATAAGTTGCATATATATTTCGGTTTTGCCGCTACCGGTTACACCGTGAAGCAAAACTGGGCGCGGTTCGGGGCTGGTAAACTCCTCCTGCAGTTGTTGCATGGCCGCCAGCTGCGCCGAGGTAAGCACCACTTTGCCGGGAGGAAGCCACACTTCCTCGGTAACAGGGGTGTATGGCTCCACCAAACCTTTATCCACTAGACGCCGTAGGAGAGGGGCGCTATATTCTGACCAATTCTGCAGTTCAGTGCGGGTAAAGCTGGTCGCTCCACCGGCCAACATGCGTTGCCATAAAGCCACTATTTGCCCTCTCCCAGGAGAGGAGGTGGTCATCGACGGCACCAGGCGAAAATGTTCAGAGGGGTAAGACCCTTTAGCGGTATACAGATTGCTCCGCCCAGGAAGCGGCAAAACCACCGCTAGAGCATTAGCCCAGGAAGAGAGACAGCTTTCACTGAGCCAGTCCAACAATGCCATCTGCTCGTTGTTTAAGGTAGGACCGGTTTCATCGTCCCATAAAGCGGTAAGAGGACGCACGTTAAAAGAGGGTGGTGTCTCCAGCACCTGCACCACTACCCCTACGGTTATCTCCTGCCGCAAAGGAACGGTGACCAGAGAACCGGGAACCACCCGTTCACCTAGACTTGCCGGAATGGAGTAGGTTAACCCCTCCGCCAGCTCCTCCACGGTGCGGTCTAGCTTGACCAAAGCATAACGCATTATTTTTTGCCGCTGCGGTTTCTTTGGCGGGAAGCCGGTTTAGGGGGAGGAGTAGTGAGTACGGGAATGGTATCTGCAGTCGCCACCTCTGTTGCCGCTTCTATCTTGGGAGCCTTACTCCGGTTGCTTTTAGGGAGATCAGGTTGGTCAGGGAGAGCTGCTGCCACTGGTTCGGTAACCTCTGCTTCTGGTGCCGGCAGCGGAGAGTTGGCCTGAATTAGCCCAGCTCCTGTTAATGCCTCAGTTTCAATTGCCGGAGCAGCAGTGGTTTTGGGAGTTCTCGTCCTACCTCTCTTGGGTGGTGCCACGGTTAATTCCTGTTCTTGCACAGGTGACTGTTCGCCTAAAGGAGCTTCCGGATAGTTTTCAGGTGTGGCAGCCGTTTCAACCCCTTCGGGGGTAACCCTTGAGGGTTGTTCTTCCTCGGGAGAGGAAACATGGGTAGCAAGAGTTTCCGCTTCTTCCAAAACAGGAGCTGTATGAACTATCTTGCTATTTGCCAGAGTCGCCATAGACTCTTGCGCTTCAGAGGGGAGATCGTCTACTGCTGTCGCCTTGGGAGGAGGAGGTTGACGCCTGGTGGTCACAGCTGCTGCCGCACGGCGCCTGGCTTCAGCATCGCGAATATCCCGGGGCTGTTCCCGGTAGGGTCGCAGGGCAAGTTGCTCTGTTTCTACTCGTGTCGGTTCGTCATCGGGATAAAAAGTCCCAGAGGTAATTTCCGCTTCCTCTTCATAGGGAGCAGGGTCGACAAAACAGTATTGCAACTTCCCAGACATGAGTTCTTCAAAAGCTCTGAGCAAAGGCTTGCCTTTTAAGTTGCCCGGGTCTTCCTGCATCAGTTGACGAGCCCGTCGAGCTGCTACCACCACCCCGGTATAACGGCAGTCGATATATTTGTACATTTCGTCAGAAGGAATATATTCGGACATATTTGACCCTCTTTCTCGCCGCTACACGGCGTCTCCAAATTAATGCTCTTCGCTTTCCGGTATATCTTTAAGGCGTTCTTCCCCCGCTTTGAGTCTGCTGGCTAAGGTTTCGGGATGAATAGCCGAAAGGACAATATGATCGCTATCCATAACAATAACCGCTCGGGTTTTGCGTCCAAAAGTAGCATCCAACAAGCGACCCTGATTGCGGGCTTCCGTAATAACCCGTTTGATAGGTGCCGATTCCGGAGAGATAATAGCCACCACTCGTGGCAAGGAGATAAGGCTGCCAAACCCGATGTTCACTAATTTGATATCCATTTGCTTACCCACTCCTTCGGCGGCGACTTTGGCTCCGCAATCTATACATTTGTAACAACAAAATATCGATGGCGCTGGTCATCCCTAGGCGTCCACTCTTAAGACGGCTATCTTTATCACAACAATCTCTTAGCAGCGTTATTAAATCGGCATTGCTGTAAGCTACAGCTTTCTCCACCAAACGTTGAGCGGCGTAAGGGTGCAGTTCCAAAGCTTTAGTGGCAGCGTCGACGCGCATACCACGCTGCTCTAAAGCTCGCAGTTGCAACATTTGCCGCACCTGCCTGGCAACGCTGGCAATGAGACGGGGCACGGTCTCACCACGCCGCAAAAGGTCATCCAACAGGGTAAAGGCTTCCTCCAACTTTTCTTCGGCTAACAAGTCCAGTAATGTAAACACTTCCGCATCGGCAGAAGGTGCCAGCACCTGTCTCACTTCCTGAAGAGTTAAACGACGCTTTTCGGGAAAAGCAGTTTTAAGTTTGATGATCTCTTGGAAAG
>WREE01000131.1 GCA_009779515.1 Symbiobacteriaceae bacterium | reverse complement strand
TTTCTGTGGCCCCGTATTTCCGCTTCGTCGCGGATACCTCCCAGGGAGAGGCGGACAAACTTACGCCCCAGGGCTTTAGCCACCGACTTCGCCAGGGAAGTCTTCCCCGTGCCCGGAGGACCTGCCAGACAAAGGATAGGTCCCTTGAGTGATTGCGTTAAGTGGCGTACAGCCAAATACTCGAGAATGCGCTCTTTAGGCTTTTCCAAGCCATAATGATCGGCATTTAAAATGCGTTCAGCTTCTTCGATATCGAGATGGTCTTCGCTAAGATTATCCCAGGGCAAATCGAAAACAGTGTCCAGGTACGTTTTTAGGACTCCGCTCTCCGCTGAAGAGGGAGGAATACGTTCATAACGGTCGATCTCTTTGTGAACTTTATTCTTCCAACTCTCCTCCATAGCCTTAATACCTTGCAGCTGTTCCCGGAGAGTGGTTGCTTCATCAGTGCGGCTCTCCTTCTCCCCCAGCTCTTTTTGAATGGCACGCATCTGCTCCCGCAGGTAATAATCCCTTTGATTCTTTTCCATCTGTCGGCGCACATTGCCTTCGATACGGCGCTCCACATCGATTAAGCTGATGGTGCGCTCAATAAGGTGCAGAAGCTCCTCCGCTCTTAAGGTAACATTCAGCTCCTCCAAGAGTTGCTGTTTTTCTTGCCAAGTTATTTGCAGTTGAGCAGCAATTAGGTCACAGAGCTTGCCGATATGATAAATGTCTTTAGCTGAGTTTAATAGCTCTTGGTTAAGCTTTTTGCCAGTTTGGTTATAGCGGGGTAAAGCTTCGATGAGCATACGATGTAAAACTGTCTGCTCCAGCTCGTTGGGAGGGGTCTCCACCAAAAGCTCCGCCACTGCCATCATGATCGGTTCTTTGGGAGGAGATTCCACCGTAGGTAGGTCTGAGAGTTGATCCATTTCCTGGCTGTTAAAAATGCGCTTCACCTTAGCCCTTTGCTGCGCGGTAACTACCACCTGGGCTACATTGCTTTTGTAGGTCATTTCCCGGATATAAGCCACTACCCCTACCCGGTTGAGCTGTTCTTCCGTGGGGTCGGTAACCTGGGCGTCGTTTTGGGTTAAAAGCAAAACCTGTTGCCCCGGAGCCTCAAAAGCGTACTCCAGAGCAGCTACGGAGCGCTGGCGACCTACATCGAAACGCAGTATGGTGTGGGGGAATATCAGTAAACCTCGAAGAGGAAGGACTGGCAGAATTAAATTACCGTCTTGGCCGGTTTCGTTCACAATAGCTCTCCTTTCATGAAGTGTGATCTCAAATAGAATATATGGCATTATTTTAGTCAGTATTAATTTTCTACCGACGAATTATAACACATTTTAATGGCGTTTGGCAAGAGGCAAGAGTTCTGGTCTGAGCAAACAAAAACACCTTTAAACCGGTAGGGTTTAAAGGTGTCAGACAGAAGAAAAACCGGTTCCAGATTCTTTGTTTCCTACCTAACTTTCCTTAAAGAGATTAAAGTAACCGCTTTTTGGCGACCTGCGCGTCAAAAAGCAAACTTAATGGCAAGAACATAACTTAATTCGCCGAAGAGCGCACTCTGAAGGCGAAATATTATCTCAGTTAGCCGTTAACCGCATCGCTGATGCGCAGCTGGGATTGGGTCTGATACTGCGGTTCTTCGCTGCCGGTGATAACCCCAGGGGTGATAACCACCTGACGCACATTGCTTTGGGTAGGAATATCGTACATAACGCTAAGCATAATTCCTTCCAAAATGGAGCGTAATCCCCGAGCACCGGTTTGCTGTTGAATAGCCAGCTTGGCCACTTCTCGCAGCGCTGCCGGTTCAAAAACTAAGTCTACTTCGTCCATTTCCAGCAGCTTTTGGTACTGCTTAACTAACGCATTCTTCGGCTCGGTGAGAATGCGCATTAAAGCATCTTCGTCCAAACCGGAAAGGGGTGCCAATACCGGCAAGCGCCCTACCAGTTCGGGAATTAATCCGTAACGGATTAAATCCTGGGGGCTAGCTTCCGGTAATAAAGCGCCACTACCCAATTCGATAATAGAGTTAATATCGGCACCAAACCCAATAGGATTCTTCGATTTACGAGTTTGAATTATGCGTTCCAAGCCATCGAAAGCACCGCCGCAGATAAAGAGAATATTGGTGGTATCGATAGCAATAAATTCTTGGTGGGGATGTTTACGCCCTCCCTGGGGAGGGACATTGGCGCGGGTTCCCTCAAGGATTTTTAACAAGGCCTGTTGGACTCCCTCCCCAGAGACATCCCGAGTAATACTGACATTTTCGCTTTTGCGGGCAATTTTGTCCAGCTCATCGATATATATAATACCAAACTGAGCCCGGGGAATGTCATAGTTGGCGGCCATAATGAGCTTTAAGAGAATATTTTCGACATCTTCACCCACATAACCAGCTTCAGTGAGGGTAGTGGCATCGGCAATGGCAAAGGGAACGTTAAGGATACGTGCTAAAGTTTGCGCTAAATGGGTCTTGCCCACCCCGGTAGGACCCAGCAACAAAATATTGCTTTTAGCTAGCTCCACGTCGTCTTCTGCTTGACTACGCCGACGAGTACGGGGCTTCTTGGCCAAACGGGTAATCCTTTTGTAGTGGTTATAAACTGCCACCGAGAGAACCCGTTTAGCTTGCTCCTGACCGATAACATATTGATCGAGTTGAGACTTGATCTTGTGGGGTTTGGGAAGATTACCAAAACTGGGAATCTCCTTAGCGAAATCGGGATCTTCATCGACAATATCGACACAAAGATCCACACACTCGTTACAAATGTATACCCCCGGTCCAGCTACCAGACGTGCTACCTGACTTTGGTGCTTGCCACAAAAGGAGCAGCACACATTGTTTTTATCTTCTCTCGGCATCTTGTACCTCTTTTTCTGCGTTACCATACATTAACGCAATTTACTGGTATCGCTGTCCAGCGACCATGCCATCTTAAAGCTCTTAAAGCTCCGGCGGTTCAGCTTTGGGTTCGGAGGAAGGAACAGCTTCTTCCTCCGGGTCTTCTGCTGCCATTTCCTCGGTAGGTTCTTGTAAGGCTCCTTCGGCGTCTTGAGCAATTATGGCTTCCACCATATCATGGACTGCCTCACTGGCATCGATAGGTATGGCGAGCTCCGCTAAAAGATCGATGACCTTTTGGTTAGTGGCTTCGTTTTGGTAGTACCTTAACGCACCTTCGTCCGCAAATATTTCGGCCAAAGCATTTTCTTCCGCTTCACTGAAAGGTTCATCGCCACTGTGAAGATAGCTGCGAACATCATCGGGACTAGCTTCCAACCCTTCCTGCTTAGCAATTTCCCTTAGTACCAGGTTTTGCTTTACTGCCATTTGTGCTTGAGGTCGAAAGCTGGTTGCCATTTGGGAGATATCCTGCTGTGTTGCCTGGAGAAAGTCTTCCAGGGAAATACCTTGCATCGATAAGCGAGAGACAAACTGCCGTAAACGGCTTTCTACTTCCCGGTCGATCATGACTTCGGGAATATCGATAGTGGCATTTTGAGCAATTTGGTTAAGAATAGCCATGCGAAAAGACTCTTCTCCCTGTTCCTGGTACTCTTTAGCCAGCTCTTCCTGGAGGTGAAGGCGCCACTCCTCCAGAGTGCTATATTCCGATATGTCCTGGGCAAATTCGTCATCTATGGGTAGGAGTTCTTTACGTCTGATTTCCTTCATTTTACACTTAAAGAGAGCCGGAGAACCTGCTAGCTCTTCCACGCGATAATCTTCCGGGAAAAAGACCTGCACTTCCAGATCTTCCCCCACATTTTGACCAACCAGCTGTTCTTCAAAGCCGGGAATGAACCTACCACTCCCCAGCTCCAGCTGATAATCCAGACCGGCGCCACCTTCAAAAGGTTCGTCGTCAATATACCCCGTGTAGTCTAAGGTAACGGTGTCCCCCATGATAGCTTGCCCTTCTAAAACACTGATTTGTCTGGCATGTTGTTGCTGCAGCTGAGTTAGCCTGCTGGTAATAGCAGCTTCATCGACTTCCCGTATCTGCTTCACGGCGCGAACACCCCGGTACTCCCCTAAAACAATTTCGGGAAAAACCGGATATTCCAAAATAAAGGTCACCGGAGCATCGTGGCTAAAACTCTCCACGTCGATCCCCGGTTGATCTATCAACTCTGGTTCAAGTTCATCTAAGAGCCAGGTGACCACATCCCGCGACAAAAATTCCAGAGCATCTTCGTAAAAAATTTCCACCCCATAACGACGTTCGATCATCTTTTTAGTCGCTTTACCTTTACGAAATCCCGGTAAGGTGACCCGTTGCCCTATTTTGCGGTAAGCCTTCATGATAGCCTCTTCGACTTGCTCTTGCGGCACTTCCACCCGCACACGAACTATACTCTTTTCTAACTTCTCTTGGGAAACCAGCTGCATAAGAACCTCCTTGCTCTGCGACTACAGGTGTGAAATCGTGCAATTGTAAATATTTTGCCTATGGAGATTCGCAAACAAACCGCCGAAATCCTTCTTTAACCGCCTGGTAACTATTTACCCGATTTAACTTACTCCCTGTAATTAATTTACCCTGCCTCAAGTTAAAGTTTAAGGTTAATGCGTCCCAGGGTGCGTCCGGTTGCGCGTTGAACTCTTTCCAGTACTCCTGCTTGGAGTTGTCGCAATAGCTGGAGATCCAGTCCAGCAAAAGAGGCTGCTAGCTCCAGCGTTAATTCCATTTCCCCACGCTGCCCTAAACTGGCACCCAAGATGCGGTAGCAACCACCATAATCGGCGACCACCTGCTCTATCAAGGGACGAATCATCGCCAGGGGGATAGCACTACTCGCCCCTCCTGGACCAAAAGTCGGTCGCACCAAGGTGCGCTCCTGGCTACGGGGAGTGCGGCGCATAGAATCAAAGACATCTGCCAAGGCTACCGGTATTAAGCGACGCACTTCGGTAGGAGCTACAGGAATGACGTGAGTGCCAGCTTCCAACCGTTGCTGCTGCGCCTGCTGCATCTCTTGCGGGGTAGCCACCTGAGAGATATCCAGCCAAACTTCAGGAGGAGGAAGTTGCAAAGCTCGGCAGATCCTTAACACCATCGCCTGGGAAGTACCCAACACCAAAAGGGTAGGGGGTGCCAACTTGGCTAGCCCCTGGCGTACCTCTCGTGCATGTTCTTCATCATGAAAGATAGCCCGACGGATAGCTGCCATGCTGCTGAGCTCGGCTTTAGCCGAACGACCTGCCATAATTTTATTTCCCGAGATGAGCAAGCCGTCATCGATAATGGCAGGAATAAGCAGCTCATTGGCTAAGGCCACCGCCCGATGGCTTTTGCCGGTGCCACTGCTGCCGCTTAAACCATAAACTACAGGCATCACCCCAGCTCCTCGAGAAAGTTTAAAGCATCCAGCAGGTTTGCTATTTCCACGACCACTATTTTGTTGCCTGCTGCGGCTACTGCATCGGCATAGTTAGAGGAGGCAATAAGAAAATAGTCGGCGCCACTAGCGATGGCCCCCATCACTTTTTGGCGCACCCCACCGATAGCCCCTACTCTTCCCTCGATATCGATGGTGCCTGAACCGGCAATAAGTTTGCCATGGGTGAGATCGCGAGCATCTATCTGATCCATTATCTCTAAGGTTAGCATTAATCCTGCCGAAGAGCCACCAATATTAGCCGCATCTACTTCCACTTCCACAGGAATAATTAAGTCCCACATATATGTAGACACATTGATACCGATGGCTCCCG
>WREE01000130.1 GCA_009779515.1 Symbiobacteriaceae bacterium | reverse complement strand
GATATGTACGAAGCTGGACTCTTCACCGAGTTCATGGAGCAGCGGGCTCCAGGACATACCGCTCTGGATGACAAAATCTACCGCTTCGGTATGCTGGACTTCCTGGAACAAATCGCTGCTGCCGAAGCTAACTTAGATTATTTGGAAGACCCTTGGGCTGCCAGGAAGCGGGAAGAGCTTAAAGCTATGGCTATCTGTTGCCATGCTGCTATCCTCTTTGCTGAGCGCCATGCCGAGCTGGCTGAGAAAATGGCCACCACGGAGGCAGACCCCTTGCGCCGCGAGGAGTTACGACAGATAGCTGCTAACTGCCGCCAGGTGCCTGCTCACCCCCCAGAAACCATGTGGCAGGCGCTGCAGATGTACTGGTTTGTCCACTTGGGAACCATTACCGAGCTTAACGGCTGGGACTCCATGAGTCCAGGGCATTTAGACCAGCACTTGGAGCCTTTCTATACCCGGGAGAAAGCTGCCGGCACCATGGATGAAGAGCGCGCCCTGGAGCTTTTGGGATGCTTCTGGGTTAAATTCAACAACCACCCGGCACCTCCTAAAGTAGGGGTAACCGCCAAAGAGAGCGGCACCTATAACGACTTTACCAATATTAACCTAGGGGGGTTACGCTCCGACGGCAGTGACGGCGTCAGCGAAATCTCTTACCTACTACTGCGCACCTTGGAGGAGATGCACCTACTGCAACCTCAAGCCAATGTGCAAATAAGCGCCAAAACCCCCGACCGCTTCCTCAACGCAGCCTGCCGGGTCATCCGCCAAGGGTATGGCTACCCCTCCGTCTTCAATGCCGACCAAGTTATTATTGAACAGATTAGGGTAGGTAAAAGCCTGGTGGATGCCCGCCAGGGTGGAAACTCTGGCTGCATTGAAACTGGCTGCTTTGGCAAAGAGGCCTACCTACTCACCGGCTATCTTAATGTACCTAAAGTGCTGGAGCTGACCCTTAACAACGGTATCGATCCCTTAAGTGGCAAGCGGGTGAGCATTGCCACCGGTGACCCTATCACTTTTTTGGACTACGAAGCCCTTTACGCAGCTTTTCAACTCCAACTCGCCCATGTCATCAATACCAAAATACGTATAAACAACTACCTGGAGTATATGTACAGCACGTATGCTCCGGCACCCTTTCTCTCGGTGGTTATTGACGATTGCATTGCCCAGGGACGGGACTATTACGACCAGGGGCCTCGCTACAACACTACTTATATACAGTGCTGCAGTATCGGCACCGTAACCGATTCCTTAGCGGCGCTTAAAAAGCATGTCTACGAGGATGGCACCATCTCCATGCCCCAGATGCTGCAGGCTTTAGCCACAAACTTTGCTTCTGCTGAGCCTCTGCGCCAGTTTCTCTTAAACCAAACCCCCTGCTTCGGCAACGATGACGACTACGCCGATGCCATTATGCAGCAGGTCTTCCACAGCTTAGTCAGCAATATCGAAGGCAAAAAAAGCACTAAAGGTAAAACTTATCACCTTAATATGCTCTCCACTACCTGCCATGTCTATTTTGGTCTCATGCTCGGTGCTACCCCTAACGGACGCCTGGCGCATTTTGCCACCTCCGACGGCACCTCCCCCTCCCATGGTGCCGACCGCCAGGGTCCCACTGCCGTAGTACGCTCCTTGGCCAAGATGGATCAGAGCCTCAGCGGAGGCACCTTACTCAACCAACGTTTCCTCCCTTCGGTGCTAGCAGGAGAGGAAGGGATTGCCAAACTGCGCTCCCTCATCCGCACTTACTTTAGTCAGGGAGGGCATCACATTCAATTTAACGTGGTGGATAGCCAAACCCTGCGGGCAGCCCAAGAAGACCCCGGCTCCTACCGGGATCTCTTGGTGAGAGTGGCAGGCTACAGCGACTATTTTGTCAACTTAGACAAGTTCCATCAGGAGGAAATTATCGCCCGTACGGTGCAGGAAGAGGGTTAGCTGCCGGTGCTTCACCGCTCCAGACGGCTTGGGCAAAACCTGCCAGCTCCAGGCCTAGCCAAAAAGGAGACTCCTGGAAGTAGGGGTGGCACCCTTGGGGTGGCTCCCCGGGGTTAACAGAAATAATCCCGGTAACATAAACCTCCCTTAGAGCCACCGGCATACTTTCCAAAGCAAAGAATCTGGCGATGGCTTGCCGTATATTTTCCTGAGCTTCGGCAGATAAAGTGCCCAAGTTATGGCCTTGGTGCCAAATTTGGTAGCCACCCTCATGATAGCGAAGCGTTACTTCATCACCAGGAGTTACCTGGGTAGCGATATACCGTTGCCGCGCTAAAGCGTCAGAAATCTCACCGCCAATATAGCTGCTTTCAGCAATATCTCCCGGCAAACCAACCACCAAGCGATCACAGTGGAGAGTGCGTTTCCACTGGGGTCGCTTGCTCATCAGCCAACGCCCCCCTTCTAAGGGTAGTAAGTGCCAGTTAGCTCTCCTTAAAAAGAATAGCTTTTCCTTCGCCAGAGCGGCATACTTATGCCACAGTTGGAGCTCGTCGGCGCTATGAGCGGCGCTTAGCTCATCCCCTAAAAGGAAGATACGTTGCCACTCGATATCGAGAGTATCGTGGATCGTGGCTATATATAAGTTTGTGGACGTAGTATTATGTAGCTCCCGTGGCAAAGATAAACACCCTTGTAAAGATTGGCTCAGCTGCGGCAGGGACAGGAACTGGGTATCTTCCCCTTCTTGGGAAAACTTCTCTCCTGCCTCTTCTGGGTTCACCTCTGCTCTCACCCCAGCCGGAGAGAAAGCTCTTCCCACAGGTTTGGCATCACCATCATTAATTAACCTAGCCAGAGCAGCGTAGGCAGCTTCTGCCTTCAGGGGAGAGGAGTCCACTCGTACCCGGTAACGTTTAATAAAGCTCTCTTTACTGATATTTTCGGCTCGGTAATCCCAAAAAAGATCCCCCAGACAACGCCCCAGGGAGGGAGGTTCCTTCGCCTTCCGCTGTAGAATATGAGCAATACCCATGCGGTGCAGTTCGGCAGAGACCCACTCGGCTTCACCCTCCGTCCGGGTGAAAATGGCAGTATTACCCCATGTTGCCACCTTACTGAAGGTGCGTTTAACTAAAGAGACGCTCTCCAGATTGAGGGTAACCCTGGGTGGTCGAACCGCTTCTTCCTTAGCTCTAACCGGCACCGGAGGCGCCAAGCCTACCTCTGAAGCCGCTTCCTCCCTCTTAGCGGTAAGACTGGCAAGGTTTCGCTGCAGCGGCATGGGCATACATTGGGAAAAGCGAGGACACTGGCGGTACTCGCAACGGCATTGCCAGCTAAGCTCCCCCGCCAGCTCCACTAAACCATGTGTTTTTTGCTTGTCTCCTGCTAAGCTACAGCCAGTATCCTGCTCCATTTCGTGGCTTTGAGCGGCAGTTAGCCTGATGGTACCGGCAGGGTAGCGTTGTTGCAACGCCCTGAGAGCACTACCTCCCCGGCAGTTTTGCCAAAAAAGGGTATCGTGAGCCAAATCTTCCGTTTGACGGCTATATATGTTGCTGGCGATATTGATATTCGAAGGCAAAGACACGTAAAACCCCCTCCTTTACTTCCACATTTTCTCTTGCAAAACGCTTATATCGTAGTAGAAGGGGAGACGGTGGAGCGCTACCTGGGTAACTGCCAAAGGGTCGCTGCCGAAGCTATGATTCCTTATCTGAAAGCGGGCTACCTGGTCTTCGTCAATACTACCCTGTAAAACCAAATTCTCCCGCAGAAAACCTTTCGTAGGTACAGCCACTCGTTGGTAGAGGTCACCGTTTTGGTTGCTAAAAATAAAATGGGCATCGAGAGCGTCTTCCATCAAGGAGAAGGTATAAGGAGGGGTAGCCTCACCCACTGCCATCCCTTGCGGCAGCACCGGAAAATAGGAGCCATCACTAAGAAGCAGGGAAATGGTATCGTTTAAACGGATTTTACTCCCCATAATTTGCATCAAAGCAGCACCGGTAGCTGTAGACCACTGGACATGGGAAGGAACTATAATTTGGCAGTGAGCAAAAAGCTCGGTGATCGCCCGCTCATAACAACGTAAGTTGCTGCTTCCCCCCGTGATGATAAGGCAGTCTATACTCTCCGGCGAGGTCAATCCGGCTTTCTCCATGGCACCGGCGATAGTTTTCAACACCCTGTCTCGCAGCAAAGGCTCCACCATGCTATCCAACTCCTGGCTGGAGAGGTAAACAAACTGGTTGCCATACATCCCATAATTTCGTACTCTGAGAGGATATTCATCGGTATGAGCCAGCTCAATTTTTCCTGCCTCACTGCCAGCGATTAAAGCATCCCTGTCTTTTAAGTCCATATCGTGAAAAGCGGCGCCCACCACACCACTGGCTTTGACAATACGGGCGTGTAGCCGCTGGGCAATTTCGAGATCGATATCGTCACCGCCAAAGGACTCTCCTTCTACCTCTATCTCTTGCAGGCTGCTGCCGGTTAGTTGTAAAATGGAGATATCTAAGGTTCCCCCACCCCAATCTAGCACCATCACCCGAGAGTAGGCCTTGCCCAAGTGGTAGTTTGCCAAGTAAGCAGCGCTCGGTTCACTTAGGAAAGCTTCAACTTTTATTCCTGCCTCGGCTGCCGCCGCCAGCAACTCTCCCCTGGCAGCAGGTGTAAAGTTGCAGGGGTAGGTGAAAGAAGCTGCGGTGATATCGACGCCGGGAGCCTGGCGTAGCTGTTCTTGGATATGCCGGAAGAAAGCCACCACAATATCTTTGGGGTAGTAACGCTCTCCCCCCACCAGCAAAGAAAAGGGAGTACCATCCGCCTCTTTTCTGCCTAGAAACGGTTTCATGGAGGTATATATTTCGTGGGTCGCGGAAAGCTCCAGACGCCGCCGTCGCACTTCCCGTCCGAAGAGGCAGTTTCCCCCTTCCTTAGGTATAGCCACAATGGAAGAAAAGGGGTAAAGCCCCTCTTCCCCCAGGATGGTTACCTGACGGGCAAAGCTCTCCTCCTGGATGCGCACCACTGCCGTATTGGTGGTGCCAAAATCGATACCGAAAAACTGACCCGAACTCATGAAAAAACCTCCGTTACTCCAAGATTATACCGTGGCGCTGTAAAACCATAAAAATACGAACCAGGCTGTTGCGAAAGCTGGTGTAGCCGGTTTCGTTATAGGGCATATCTTTATCCTGCAAAAAGTCTTGGTATTCCAGACGAAGTCCACTCCCTATATCTTTTTTAAGGGTCAGCACAGCCTGCTCGCTGGTAAAGTTGCTCATCTGCATGGCATTTTGCAACTTATGGGTTAGTTCGTTGATGGTCTCCTGCTGCCTGGTCTCGTGCTCCGGGGAAGCCGTCACTAGAGCAGTAGCCTCAGACCTGTAAGAGTCCTTCTCCTCGACTTCAGCAGGCAAGGTGAGAGAAGGGAGAGCCAGCTTCGATTGCTCTATCATGGTCGTCACTGCCCTAAGCGCCACCAGGTTATCTTGAATATTTTGGAACATATTTTGGGCTTCTTCCCGGGAGTTGCGTGCCAGTATCCCCAACTCAGCTAAATCCAAGTTGATGGACTCTATCTTGGCTAAAGATGGCAGTTCCACTAACGGCAAGGTTTCCCTGGCGGTAACTTCAGTAGCTTCAGCTTTAGGCGTTGGGTCTGGGGTGCGCCCCCATTGGCGCTCTCCCTGGGCGCTTAAATTTAGCCATACACGCTGCCCCTTCTCGTTTTCCCAAGGCAAGGCATACAAACGTTTTAGCTCTTCCCAGCCGACCAGAGCTT
>WREE01000129.1 GCA_009779515.1 Symbiobacteriaceae bacterium | reverse complement strand
GTATTCCCCTCCTTGGAGGGGTGCCCGAAGGGCGGGGTGGTTGTATTCCCCTCCTTGGAGGGGTGCCCGAAGGGCGGGGTGGTCGTTCAACATTGGAGGGGAATAACGGGCGGGGTGGTCGTATTCCCCTTCAAAGAGGGGAATTATTATTCTCGCCCTGCTCAGAATGACAGTGAAGGGGGTTTTACTCATACAACCACCCCGGCGCTTTGCGCCACCCCTCCAAGGAGGGGAATTATTATTTTCACCCTACTCAGAATGACAGTGAAGGGAGTTTTATTCATACAACCACCCCGGCGCTTCGCGCCACCCCTCCAAGGAGGGGAATAACAGGCGGGGTGGTCGTTCAACATTAACATCACGCCGTCGAAATCATCCGGTCTGTCATTGCGAGGGGAGCGAAGCAATCTATTCCCCTCCAAGGAGGGGAATTATTATTTTCATCCTGCTCAGAATGACAACGAAGGGAGTTTTATTCATACAACCACCCCGGCGCTTCGCGCCACCCCTCCAAGGAGGGGAATAACAGGCGGGGCGGTCATATTCCCCTCCTTGGAGGGGTGCCCGAAGGGCGGGGTGGTCGTATTCCCCTCCAAGGAGGGGAATAACAGGCGGGGTGGTCGTAGGGGAATATTGTAGCACAAACAGGAGATTTGCTCTTACTCGCCAACTGCTTGCGCCAACTCTCCGGTAACCACTAGCTTGCCGATAAGGATATAGCGTCCATCGTCGATAGCAAAGTCGCAGGTAACCAAGGTGACCAGGGTATCCTCAGCAGTAACCTCCACCGGCGCTGTAAAGTGGGAGCGCTCCCGACACTTTTGGACATAGTCTAAAAAGGCGGTAGCGTTGGCAAACTCCAGAGGGGGTACCTCTACTGCCGGGCTGATGAGGAAACCGGCAAAGAGGACAATGTCGTAATCGCGGTGGGCAGTATGCAAAGTAAAAACCGGGTGTTCTTCGTAGTAGGTCTGGCTACGGTAGTTAACCAGGAGGCTAAACATGTCGCCGCTGCGTAGATGGTGACCGTAAACCAACGTGTTTTTCGAGGTAAAATCGGCAGCGTTGCGATAATCGATAAAAATGGAACCGCTGGGGTTCCAGGTTTGGTTAGGTAAATAGCTCAGATAGAAGTCGTTGTCTTTAGTTTGCACCACGGGGTAATCGACAATGGTGTTTGCGCTTTTGATCCAGGCAATAATGTCTGGCATGGTTTCCTTGAGTTTGGCGAAGTCGGCTAGCGGTTGCCAGGGAGGTGGGGGATCTGCCTCGGTGGCTTCTTGGGTGGGAGGGGCGGTAGGCGGCGGCAGGGTAGCCATCACCAAGTTGGCGTAGTAATCGAGAGCCTGGTTGGTAATTTGGCGCTCGCGGTATAGGCTGTAGAAGCTATAAGCCCCTATCGCCAGGGAGGTAATGAGTACCAGGTAAAGAAAAAGAAGGCGTGGGCGCAAGACACTCTTACTGCGGTTGCTGCTCATAGGCATCCCTCCACCTACCAAGTCTGAAAACCAAAAGGTTTTTCGTGGCACCAGGGAGCGCAGGCGGGCTTTGCCTGCCGTAACCCGGGAGTCCCCGCGTATTTGTGCGTGTGGTGGAGCTCCATCTAAAAGGTTTTCGTGGCACCAGGGAGCGCAGGCGGGCTTTGCCTGCCGTAACCCGGGAGTCCCCGCGCATTTGTGCGTGTGGTGGAGCCCCATCTAAGATAACATTTTTCGAGACCAAGCCGAGGCAGGTAAATAGTTACCACCTGCCTTATATGTTACCGATCTGTGCCACTGAGAATTGGAACTCTACTTCCATATCTTTATACTCGCTAATGAACATGCGCTTTACCCGGGAAAGAGCGGTCTCGGCATCCTTGGGGTGGTAGGCGGAGAGCATTAGCAAAAACTGATTCTTAGAGTATTGGGAAACAATATCGCCACGGCGCAAAGTGCGCATGAGAATCTGCCGTAGGGTGATCATAGCCCCCTTCAAAAAGCGCATATCGGCAGAATCCTGGGCATCCATATGGTCGATAGGTATGGTAATCAAAGCCAGAAAGACGGGAAACTTCATGCGCTCATCGGCACGCTTATCGAATAAATAAATTTGGTTAAAGATATCGGCGGTGCAAAAATAGGCACCACTGCGGGTAATTTCCCCATCCAGTTTACGTTTGATACCTTCTAAATCGTACTGATGGGCTTCGTGTTCCCATAACCCGCGAAACTGGGCGCGAAACTCCTCGGAAGGCTCGGCGCCAAACTCTCGGTGGACTAAGTCGATGAAACGGCGGTAATGCTGCTGAGCGGTAGCGGTTTCACCGTTTAAAAAGAGGGTGCGGATGAGGCGTTCGTGAAGCCCTTCTTCGAAAGGCTCATTAGCCAGCGCCTGACCACAAAGTTGGATAATTTCGTCCATCATCCCCTGGCGATCGTAGATATCGCAAAGGTCAATAACCGAGCGAAGGTATAAGCGCTTATAGTAGTTAGTAATGGGGATAACCCACATCTCGGTGGCAGATTCTGCTAGGTAATCTCCATCGTAAAGATCCAACGCCTGCTTGAGCAGGGGCATTTTTTCCTGGTCGGTATGTAAGGTCTCCGCCTGTTTGATAAAGTTTTCAAAGTCCGCCACATCCAGGTTAATGGGGATCTGGGGGTTCCACTGGTAACTGTTGTGCTGGTAGAGTATGCAGTTGCGTTCTTCACCGTCAGCATTTAAGAGCTTACGCAGGCGGGACATAAGGGTGTAGAGGGATTTCTGGGGATCCAAAGGTTCATCGTTTTCCCACAAGGTTTCGATTAAAGCCTCAATAGGCACAGTTTTGTGGCGGTTAGTGATTAAGCGTTTGAAAATGCGCCATACTTTTTGCGAACGTGCGGAATCACTGGAGATCATGGTGTTGCCTAAGCGCACCGAAAAACTACCCAGGGTTTTGACGGTAAGAACTGCGGACATGAGTTATCCCCCCTTGTAGTAATTGGAATATTTTGGTCTTACTTTAGCTAAATCGGTCGCCTTGGGCGAAAAGAGCCGGTAGACCGCCGGTATGCACCAGGCAAACCCCGTCCTCAGGGGAGAAAGCTCCTCCAGTAACTTTATCTTTGGCGGCAGCAAAGAGCTTAGCATTATATGTGGTTTCGATGAAGACCCCTTCCAGGGATGCCAGCTGATACACAGCGGCAATACTCTCGGGGGTGGGTATATCGTAGCCTTCGCCTAAAAAGCTATCCCATGCTACGAGGCGGGACAAAGGATCGACAGCAGGGGTAAAACCCAGCTTAGCGGAAATGCCCAGGCAGATACCGCTGATAAGTTCCCGGAGCTTGAGGGTAGGGTATTCCACGCTGGGAGTGTGGACGGTAAAAGCGTTCCCCAGGAGAGCCGCGCCCCATAAGAGGCCGGCTTCGGTGGGACCCATGGAGCCGGCGATGAAGATATGGCTGATATTATAGCCTTTTAGTTCGCTTTGGGCGTGAATCTCTAAAGCGGCGTTAACATAACCTAAAGCTCCGACCACGGGATCGCCTACGATGTAAGGGTGGCGTCCTAAAGTGCGCTGGGATGCGGCATAGTCGGCTAGGGCGGCTCCCCGTTTCTCTTCGTCCATGAGACCTAAAAAGAGCTGCTTTACCCCCATAAGCTGGTTGAGAAGCTGGTTGCCGCTGCGGGTGGCAGGTTCCTCGGCGTTATGCAGGATATGGCATTCCAAGCCCAGTTTACAAGCAGTAGCAGCTACCAGGCGGCATTGATTGGAGGGGAGCCCGCCTGCTACTAAAATGAGGTCGGCGTTGGCTGCTAAAGCTTCCCCAAACCAGAACTCGCAGCTGCGCACCTTGTTGCCTCCCATCCCTAGAGGCATAACATCGTCTCTTTTTATATATAGTTCCTGGTGTCCCCAGGCCGCTCCCAAGCGAGATAGCTTTTCTAAAGGAGTGATTACCTCTGGCAGCAGACGGACACGAGGTTGTTGGGAAAAAAGCATGTTGTATCTCCTATCGTCTAAGGGGTGGGGTTATATTTTTCTTTTTCCAGGCTGGTATCCGGTGGGACTTTCCCCTTCCGGCAGCAAAGGGTGGGCTGCCATGGCGTTACGGCGATGGTCTTGGTCTACTGCGGTATAGATTTGGGTGGTGGAAAGGCTAGTATGCCCTAGGAGCTCTCGCAAGACGTTGAGGTCGGCACCGTTTAGGTAAAGTAAGGTAGCAAAAGTGTGGCGCAATTTGTGAGGGGATATATTCTTGGGGCTGTCCAAATCGACGGCTTGAATATACTTTTCCACCAACATGCGGATAGCCCTAGGAGTAATGCGCGTGCGGCGTGTCGAGAGGAACAAAGCTCCGCTGGAGCTTTTCCCGGCATGGAGCTGACGTCGGGCGGCCTCCATAGGTGTAGTGTTGCCGGGGGGAGGCTGTTTCCTGGTCAGGGGGGTGTTCCGTACCTCAAGGTGGAGCTCCAGGAGATCCAAGATATAGCTATCGAGAGGAAGCTCCCGCACCCGGTTCCCTTTGCCTCGTACTACCAGCACCTGTTCGCGAAAGCGAATGTCGGCAATATCTAAAGTTGCCACTTCGGAGACGCGTAAACCGCAGAAGAGCATCAAGGCAATAATGGCTTTGTCGCGGCGGGCAAAGCGGTGTTGGCTATCGATAACCTCCATGAGTTGCCTGGCTTCGTCGGCTAGCAGGTAGGTGTGTGCAGCCGGGCGGCGCTCTATGGCTTTGCGGATATCTCGCGCAGGATCGTGGGGGATAACCTTTTCCTCGACTAAATACTTAAAGAAGGAGCGGATACAGGAGAGGCGCCGGTTTAAAGTCACAGCTGAAATTTGCTCCCGCAAACGCATATCGTCCAAATAATCTCTGAGGACGCGACTGGTAACTTCTGGCAAGGAAAGAACCTGGGCTGCTTCCAGGTAAGCCAGAAGAGCAGCCAGGTCGTAACCGTATTCGATAATGGTCTGGGGGGAGCGGTTTCGGTGGGCGTATTCGTTTTGGAAGCGCTCCACCCAGAGCCACATAGCGCAAACTGCTTCGCTGGGCTCCTGCAGCTCTCCTTCACTGTTTAAACGGTAGAGTCGCCTGGGGTAACGCATATATCTTCCCCGTTCTTACATCTGTTTATCGTGGAGAGCTCCGTTTTCGGCGTAATAGCGTTTGCCAAACTGGCGCTCCCGTATTTCGTAACCTAAACCGTTATGACTGAGGAAGCAGTTAGGGTTAATGCGTCGGATGCGGATCTCCCCTTCGTTGGGGAGGCGTAAATAGCGTTGTAAATTTTTCAGCTCGTTATCGATAACCTTCATGCGTAACTGAGTTTGAACCATTCGCTCCCGGATAGCGTTACTCAGTTTCCCACGGGTGGAGGGATCGATGTCGCGGCGATTGCCGATAAGGCTGAGGTTGCCGCGGTTGAGTTCCAGCTGCTTGCGCTGTTCTTCCCGTTCAGCATTAACTTCTTCCAGGCGCTTCTCCAGCTGGTAGCGCTTAAAGCCTACCAGATATATCTCCGTGCGGGCTTCCATTTCCGATCCCAACTCGTTGGCCGTAACCAAAATGCCGATATCGGCACGTCCCCCCTGAATGCGCCCTCGGGAGGATTCCACCACCAGTTCATCAGCCTTAAGGTAAGAGTTGCGCGAGAAGAAACCGATGTTGATTTTCCCGCCACACTCCAAGTTGGAATCCAGGACAAACTTCGTGAAGATATCGTGGGCAGCTTTGACCTGAGCTTTGGAGTTACCGGAGATACCTCCCTTAACGAAGATAGACCCCTGGATACTCTCCAAAAGGGTTACGGC
>WREE01000128.1 GCA_009779515.1 Symbiobacteriaceae bacterium | reverse complement strand
TCCTCGGAGATGGCTTTTCGCATTGCTGCTTCCCAGGCTTACCAGGATGCCGCTGCCCGGGCAGGTCCCATTATCTTGGAACCGATTATGCAGGTAGAGGTAGTTGTCCCAGAGGAGTATCTGGGAGATGTCATCGGCGATATCAACAGTAAACGAGGACATATTGAAGGGATGGAATCACGTCTCGCCGGGCAGCAGATTGTCCGAGCGAATATCCCTCTCGCCTCTATGTTCGGCTATGCTACCGATCTTCGTTCGCGCACCCAGGGGCGAGCAACCTTCACCATGGAAACCTCCCATTACGCCCAGGTGCCCAACAATTTCGCTCAGGAAATCATCGCTCGTTTTCGCGGTGTTTCCATGTAGTCTTTAAGTCTCCAAAGTTTCCCAATATATAATCTCAATTAAGGAGGACGATTCGACAAATGGCTAAGAAAAAATTCGAGCGCACCAAACCCCACGTGAATGTGGGTACCATTGGACACATCGATCACGGCAAGACCACTCTGACAGCAGCGTTAACCCGAATCATCTCCACAACGGGTGGCGCTAGCATTATGAACTATGCCGACATCGACAAAGCGCCCGAAGAGAAAGCTCGCGGTATTACCATTAACGCGGCTCACGTGGAGTATGAGACCGAAAACCGCCACTATGCCCATGTGGACTGCCCAGGCCACGCTGACTACATCAAGAACATGATCACCGGTGCTGCCCAAATGGATGGCGCTATTCTGGTAGTTTCCGCTGCTGATGGCCCCATGCCGCAAACCCGGGAGCACGTACTGCTGGCTCGCCAGGTTAACGTGCCCTACATTGTCGTTTTTCTTAACAAGTCCGACATGGTGGACGATCCTGAGCTTATCGAGCTGGTGGATATGGAAGTGCGGGAGCTGCTCACTAAAAATGGCTTCCCCGGTGACGATACCCCTATTATCGCCGGATCGGCTCTTAAAGCCGGTGAGTGCGGCTGCGGCAAGCGCGATTGCGAATGGTGCGGCAAACTGTGGGAGCTGATGGATGCTGTGGATAGCTACATCCCCCTCCCTGACCGGGCTTCCGACCGTCCTTTCCTGCTTCCCGTCGAAGACGTTTTCACCATTACCGGACGCGGCACCGTGGCTACTGGTAGAGTCGACCGGGGAACTATTAAGCTCTCCGAGGAAGTCGAAATTGTCGGTTTTATGGAGCGTCCGCGGAAGGTAGTCGTCACCGGTGTGGAAATGTTTAAGAAGCTCTTGGACAGCGCTATTGCCGGAGACAACGTCGGTTTATTGCTCCGTGGTGTAGACCGCAAAGATATTGAGCGGGGGCAGGTTCTGGCTAAACCCGGCTCCATTAAACCCCACAAATCTTTCCATGCCAATGTTTACGTTCTTACCAAAGATGAAGGTGGGCGTCATACCCCCTTCTTTAACGGTTACCGCCCCCAGTTCTACTTCCGCACCACTGATGTAACTGGCACCATCGCCCTACCCGAAGGGGTAGAAATGGTAGTTCCCGGAGACAACATTGTCATGCGAGTCGATCTGCATACCACCATCGCCATCGAGGAAGGGCTAAACTTCGCGATCCGCGAAGGAGGTCGCACCGTTGGCGCCGGGGTTGTTACCCAAATTATCGAATAGTATCTTTATAGGTGAGTGCTGTGTTTGCTAGTCTAACACACTAAAGCAGCACTCACCTTATCATGCCCCCAAGGAAAGGTTGCTCCCTTATACTCCGCTTATAGGGAGGGAATTTTCCTGACGGAGTTTTATATGTGGAAAAAAAGAGCGGAGTCAAGGGAGGTTTTTATATGTCTCAACCCCGAGGGCAGCAGCCTCGCAAAATCCGAATCCGTCTCAAAGCTTACGACCACACTTTATTGGACTCCTGTGCCGAAAAGATTGTGGAAACTGCGAAACGTACCGGAGCACAGGTGTCCGGACCCATTCCCCTGCCTACCGAAAGAAATCTTTATACCATTCTCAGGGCGGTACACAAGTATAAGGATTCTCGAGAACAGTTCGAAATGCGCACCCACAAGCGCCTCATAGATATCATAGACCCCTCAGCGCGCACGGTTAACGATCTTATGAAACTTGACCTCCCTGCCGGCGTTGATATCGAAATCAAGCAGTAGCTCAAAGGGCAGGAGGTGTATATAGATGATGAAAAAAGCAATATTGGGCAAAAAGCTGGGTATGACCCAAGTTTTCACCCCCGATGGTCTCTCCGTTCCCGTCACCGTTATTTTGGCAGGACCCAATGTGGTCATCCAAAAAAAGACTGTTGCCAGCGATGGCTACGATGCCGTCCAAATTGGCTTTGAAGAGCTTAAAGCCCACCGCTTAAATAAACCGGAGCGGGGACACTTTGCGGCAGCCAACCAAAAAACCATGCGCTACCTCAAAGAGTTTCGTCTGCAGGATGCCACTTCTTTCCAAGTGGGTCAGGAAATTCGCTGTGATGCTTTCACCGAAGGGGATTGGGTGGATGTCAGCGCTATCAGCAAAGGTCGCGGCTTCGCCGGCGGCGTGAAGCGCTGGGGCTTCTCCCGAGGGCGCATGACCCACGGCTCTAAATTCCACCGGGCTCCGGGGTCACTGGCTGCTCGCGGCCCCGCTCATGTGTTTAAAAATCGCAAAATGCCGGGTCATTTAGGCGCGGTGCTCAAGACGGTGCAGAACTTGCGAGTTATTCGGGTGGATACCGAGAGAAACCTATTATTAATACGCGGCTCGGTGCCGGGCATTGTTGGTGCTTTGGTAACCGTGAAGAATGCAGCGAAAAAGATTTAGGAAAGGAGGAGAAAAATGCCTCAGTTACCCGTTTTTAACACCCGGGGTGAACAGGTGGGGGAGATTACGCTCAGTGCCGAACTTTTTGCGGCGCCAATCAGCGAGCCTTCCATGCATCAGGTTGTGGTAGCTTATTTAGCTGCCCAGCGTCAAGGAACTCATGCCACCTTAACCCGGGGCAGAGTCCGGGGCGGCGGTCGTAAACCGTGGCGCCAAAAAGGAACCGGTCGCGCTCGAGTAGGCTCGACCCGCTCTCCCTTATGGCGCGCTGGCGGTGTCACCTTTGGTCCCGCACCTCGAGATTACCGCTTTAAAGTTCACCGCCGGGTACGGCGTCTTGCCCTCCGTTCCGCCTTTTCCAGTAAAGCCTTAGCGGAAGATATTATTGTTTTAGACGATTTAGCTATGGCGGAGCCCAAAACCAAGCTCATGAAAGAGATCCTAGGCAACCTCAAAGTCGCTAACAAAGCTCTAATTATCACCGGAGAACCGGCGCAAAATGTCTATTTATCTGCCCGTAACATTCCGGGGATTGCTGTTACCTTTGCTCCGGTGGTCAATGTCTACGACCTCTTACATCACGATAAACTGATAATGACCAGAGGTGCCGTGGCAAAAATCGAGGAGGTGTTTGCCCGTGCGTGATCCTCACGATGTGCTTATCAAGCCTATTATTACCGAAAAAACCATGTCTGGACATGAAGATAAACGCTACACCTTTAAGGTTCACCCCGACGCTAACAAAATAGAAATCCGCCACGCCGTCGAAAAAGCTTTTGGTGTCCAGGTAGACCGGGTGCGCACCATGCATATGCCCGGCAAGAAGAGGCGGGTAGGAATTAACGTTGGTTACAAACCGGACTGGAAGAAAGCCATAGTTATCCTTAAAAAGAGCTCACGTCCTATTGGCTTCTTTGAAGGGCTCTAAGGAGGAAATTTTATGCCTATACGAACATATAAACCAACCACCCCGGCCAGGCGTGCCATGAGTGTCTCGACTTTTGATGAGATTACCAGCACCAAGCCGGAAAAGTCGCTGCTTAGACCCTTGGTCCGCAAAGCCGGGCGTAACAACCAGGGACGGATTACCGTCCGTCACCAGGGGGGGGGAGCGAAACGCCAGTACCGCCTTATCGACTTCAAACGCATTAAAGACGGTATGCCGGCTAAAGTCGTTTCTATCGAATACGACCCCAATCGCACCTCCCGTATCGCCTTACTCAGCTATACCGATGGCAGTAAATCCTACATTTTAGCCCCCAACGGGGTTAAAGTGGGAGATATTCTCTTCTCGGGAGAGAACTCCGATATCAAACCGGGGAACTGCTTACCTTTACGCAATATGCCGGTGGGAACCATTATCCATAACATCGAGCTCAAACCCGGCAAAGGCGCACAGCTGGTGCGCTCCGCCGGCACTGCCGCGCAGTTAATGGCTAAGGAATCTGCCTACGTCCATGTGCGCCTCCCCTCGGGAGAAATGCGTCTTATCCTGGGGACTTGCCGCGCCACGGTGGGTCAGGTAGGGAACTTAGACCACGAGAATATTCAAATTGGCAAAGCGGGACGGCAACGTCACTTGGGAGTTAAACCCACGGTGCGCGGTGTGGTTATGAACCCTGTTGACCATCCCCATGGTGGTGGTGAAGGGCGCTCTCCGATTGGGCGCAAGAGCCCGGTTACCCCCTGGGGTAAGCCCACCCTCGGTTACAAGACCCGCAAGCGTAAGAAGCAGTCTAGCCGCTTAATTGTTACCCCGCGCAATAGAAAGTAGGGGGCATAAATCCTCAAGATAGGAACAAAACAAGTGCCGTAACTTCATTTCGTGTGCGATATGCGGCGCCTTACGGCGCGATGGAGGTTAGAATTTATGTCCAGATCCATTAAAAAGGGACCTTATATCGCCGACCACTTGCTCAAAAAGGTGCGGGACATGAACACCAAACGTGAGCGGCGAGCGATTAAAACCTGGTCTAGGGCTTCCACCATCTTTCCGGAAATGGTGGGTCACACCATAGCGGTTCATGATGGACGCAAGCATGTCCCGGTTTATATCTCCGAAGATATGATTGGTCACAAGCTGGGGGAGTTTGCTCCTACCCGGACCTTTAGAGGTCACGCCGGTTCCGAAAAAAGCACGGGAAGGCGCTAGAGGAGGGTTTTTAAAGCATGTTTGATGAATATGTTCCCTTAGAGAGCAGAGCGGTGGCTCGCCACCAGCGTATTGCTCCCCGCAAAGTACGTATAGTTATCGATCATATCCGCGGTTTAGCGGTGGAAGACGCTTTGACGATCTTAAAGTTTACCCCTAAAGCTGCCGCTCCCATTATTACCAAAGTGGTGAAGTCGGCGATGGCTAATGCCGTGAATAACTTTGAAATGGACGAAGGTGTCCTGTATATTGCCGAAGCCTTTGTCGATGCCGGTCCCACCATGAAACGGATGAGACCACGTCAGCGGGGGCGCGCCTTCCCCATCGCCAAGCGCAGCAGCCATATCACCATAGTGTTGCGCGAACGCTGATCTAGGAGGAGATTTAGATGGGACAAAAAAATCACCCTAACGGGTTACGTTTAGGTGTCATCCGAGATTGGGAATCTCGCTGGTACGCCGAAAAAGACTATTCCAAGCTACTCTTGGAAGATTTTAAAATACGCAAGCATTTGAAGCAAAAACTCTTTGCTGCCGGTCTCTCGAAAGTAGAGATCGAGCGCACTGCTAACCGGGTAGGAGTAACGGTCTTTGCCGCTAAGCCGGGTTTAGTTATCGGACGGGGCGGCGCTGGTATCGAAGATTTGCGCAAGCAGCTGGTCTTAATGACCAGGAAGCAAATCTCCTTAAAAGTGCAGGAGATTCGTTCCGCGGAGGGAGATGCCCAACTGGTGGCGGAGAGTATTGCCGCTCAGCTGGAGCGCCGTATCGGTTTCCGCCGTGCCATGAAGCAGGCGATTACCAGAGCCATGCGAGTTCCCGGGATTAAGGGATGTAAGGTCTCCTGTGCCGGTCGTTTAGGC
>WREE01000127.1 GCA_009779515.1 Symbiobacteriaceae bacterium | reverse complement strand
TCTCTCCCCACCAACATCCTCTGGCGCCTTCAAAGGGGAGGAACTCCACCGGGAACACCTTGCCGGATAGTTGCCGGATACGCTCGGCTTCGGCAAAGAAGTCGTCATAATCTGGGCAGGGGCTTAGAGACATATCTTCCAGGGGTTGTCCCGGGGTAAGCGCCACCTGCTCGCCTGCCATAGAGGTTACCCCGGGTATGCCGGCTAACTCCCTGCCTTCTACCAGGCGGATGAGAAACTCGCTAAAGGCTTCTTCGGCTTCACCCACAAAGATATGGTCGATAATACCCGGCAGCGCTCTGGCATACTCCAAACCCATGGTGCCGTGGAAGTTGGCGCCCCCAAAGATAGTTATTACCTCCGGGCGCAGAGCCTTAAGGCGTTTTGCTATAGCCAGGCCACTCATAACTTGGTTATTGGTTGCTGTAAAACCGAACACGGTAGCTTCTTCCTGTAAGAGGCGAGTCGTCAGGCGATCTAAAAAGGCCGGCAATAGGTAATCCCGCAAATGGAGTAGATACCCCTTATCTTTCAGCTTTTTCGGAATCTTCATCGAAGAGGAAGCCACATCAGGGAGGTTAAGAGCTTCCCCAAATACGTCCAGAGTGCGTTCTCCTCCCAGGGTATTTATGCCAAAAAGATCAGCGGCAAAAAGGTACTCGGATAACCCATAGAGGGTGAGGTTGTTGCCAAACTGGTCATAAAGCTCAGAGCTCATGACCTCTGCCAAGTCCAAATTGGGGTAAAAGACCTGGCAGGGCAAGGAGTGACTGGTGCAAAGGCTTTTGAGAATGCCCAGGGCTATGGAAGGTTTGTCGGTTGCAGCCCAGGGCATTTGCATCAGGACGATTGGGGGTAGGCCGGCACTCACCTTACCACACTCCGATCTGCTCAGCCCAAAGCCTGGTTTGGTGGTAGCCAGGAATTTGGTCGCCTTCTGCCTGGAGATCCGCCAGGGTTTGCCGCAGCATGGCGTTATCGTCGTACATTTGGCTGAGCAATACCGCTATCTTCAACCTGTTTTCTGGTTGAGCAGCTCTTCGTGACAGATATTCTGCCACCTGGGAGTTTTGATAAATATAGCTGCACAAATAGCAGATATCATCGAACACCATATTATCGAGTGACAGTTCCATGCCAGATTCGCTAAGCCAATTGATAATTTCGCTAAAACCGGTGGTGCGCATAAGCTGCAACAGGGGGTGGCAAAAAAAATCCTGGAGGATAGCGGTCAGTGGGCGCTGGGTTGTGCTGCCGAATTGAAAAGGGTGCTGTCGCTCCTCGGTAAAGTTAACACAGCAAGGTGCTATAGAGCCGTCCCAGCGGATTAAGATCCCCTGGGTTAGACAGGGGAGGTGCAAAAGGCGGTTTCCTTCTGTCTCCATTTCCTTTGCTCGGCCTAGCTTACGAAGTAATTGGAAATCAATTTCGTCTAAATCGGCAAACTCCCTAAGCTCTTTAACCAACTGCCGATCCTGCTCTACAGCTGGCATGTGGCAGGTAACCCGTAACCTCGTCTTTTTGCCTGCTTGCTTCGCTGCCAGAAAAGCTAGTCGCACTTGAGCCAGGGGAATATAAGCAATATGGAAAATATCGGTGGAAATTTGCCAATCGATAATATGAGGATGGCTGGCGACAATATACTGCGCTGTAGCTTCATCAAGCGCCCAGTTCCCAGAGGTCATGACGCCACATCTCATACCGTTTGCTACCGCAGCCTGGGAAAGGATAGATACAACCTGGGGGGCGACAAACGGTTCCCCCCCTGTGAGACAGATGCGCTTGATACCGGCTTGGGACAGAGCGGGCATCTGGCTGGCATATCTTCGGGCAGTTTCCAGGGATATGGTGGTGGCTTGAGCTTCAGGTCCGGAGCTGACAATACAGTGGGCGCAACGGCTGGGGCAGTCCAAGGTAATGGAAAAGGAGAGCAGTTCCCGGGGTTCTGTCTGAATTATTTTTAAATCGGCATGATTAATACTTTTTATCTTGGGAATCCAGTAATCTTCGTTGATGGCTATCACCTCTAATAATCATTCACGTAACTGTTAACGTGACCCGACTAGTTTGCCAAGCTAGTGATCCTAGATGGGGTTCCACCCCATACCCCGACCGTTCCGGCAAGCAAAGCTCGCCTACACTCACTGGAGCTTCGCTCCAGCACCCCGCTTACGCGTGGGCGTAACTGTTTTGGTGCTACGCACCTGAACAGTTATACATTCACGACAATAAACTGGTGGCGAGGGCATATCGCCTCACCACCAGTAGAAAATGGCATAGCCTTCTAAATAGTAATTATTTTTTACTTCAGTTTGGCATCCAGGATGATGGCGTTGTTAATTAGAGCAGAGGAAAGCCGACCCGATTCCATAATTTTAATCATGTCATTAGCAGGACGAAACTCGACGGTGATGATAGTTACTGCTGCTGTTTGGTCGAAATCGAAATAGAAGTCTTTCTGCTGGTTGATGGGATCGAGTTGAATTAACTCCCCGACGGTCATTTGATCCAATGTCTTGGCTTCCATACCCCGGATACGTAAACTCTTCAGATCCTGGACATTGTTACTGACTAACTTGGTAAAAGAATCAGCATTAACTTTCTCGCCTTTCATGGGTATGCCTCCTTCGGTTGATAACAGGTAAAGGTATAGCTATGGCACCGTACTGCTGAGGGGTCCCCGCCGCCGCGGTTTCAGCGGGTTTCTTTCCCTTAGGGGGAGCCTGCCATTTACCTGTTTCGTGGTGTGATGCTTGCTGCGTCCGACCCAGCCTAGGTCTCCCTGGCGCCAACCTCAACATGCTCCCATGGTTACACCGGGGGAACAGAAGGTAGTTCATGCCGAGAGATGCGAACTGTGTAAAGACGACTTTAGATAATAAAGCAAAAATATTATAATATTCCGTATATGCTTTGTCAACCCATGAGTCTGCGAGTTTTTCCAAATCTTAGTGAGCAAAGCGTCATGACTTTCCAACCAAAAAACCTTGATTCGCCGAAGAGTGCAGGCTGAACACTCTGTCTTCAGACTCAAAAAAGCCCCGGAATATCCGGGGCCTTTTTTAGATAGTTGGGTGATTTAAAGAGCTACCTGCCGCTTATTTGAAAATAACCTTACCGGCTGCCGACAACGGCTTTTTAGCGGTGGGAATAATCCTGACAAACTCATCACCGGATACATAACTGGTAGCTGGCGTTGCCGACCAGGTGCCGCTCAAGGCTCCAGTGGGAGGAGTGTCGGTATGTATTCTCATGGTCTCTTTAAGGGTAATCGAAAAGGTGCCAGCGACATCTTTAATAGCTTTGGCAGTTACTTTGGGGGCTTTTATCTCGCTAAGGACGGTGATTTTGCCTTCTTTGGCAGACGGTTTAATAGTTTTCCCGTCAGCACTAATGGAAGAACCTATACGGACGGCATAAGTTGTTTTAAAAGGTTTTTCGGCTAGAGATTTGATAGTTCTCAAGTCATTATCCCCATCAACGAACTCAGCCATAAAGCCTTTCCAGTCGCGGGCTTTTTTGTTAGTGCTGGTGGCAATATTGGTGAAGAGAGCGCTTTCCTCTTCGGAGAAGGGGACTTTGGCGCCAGGCATACCGGAAATCTCCAGAGTATTCAAGACGGCGGTTAGGAGTGAAGTGGTGGCATTTTTATCTGCAGTTAATGTCCAGGTATTGGGAGCAGTAAGAGCAGATGCGGCAGGGAGGTTACCCAAAGCTGTGTAGTTAACAATGAGCTTAGGGGTCTTATCCCGCTTGGCTGTAGTAGCAAAAGTAACAATAGTTCCTCCCGGGATAGGAGCGCCTTTGGCTCCGCCATTTTTACCGTTGCCAAGCACGTTATCCGATATTTGTAATACTCCACCCTTATTCAACAGCTTGGTGAGACCACCATTCTCTAGGAACTTATCTTTGGCGCCAATGTTTTTCCATTTGCCGCCAAAGGAGTAGGATTTGATAACGAATTCAGCTTCGTCATCCTCGGTAGCTGCAACCAGTTTAGTTCCTGCAAGTTTCTCGTTGACTAAGTCCAGTACGAAATCGGTACCTTCGTGTTTACCGTCGGAAGGGATGAAAGCTTCTACGCCTACTGATGTACTGTCAAAGGCTGTACCCGGATTGAGCTTTTCGGTTACTCTAACTCTTGCCTCTTTTGAGGAAAAATTGTCGCTATCCGTATACCCTTCGACATCAGTAAAAGCAATATCGAGTCGGAATAAATAGGTTCCTGCATTGAGACTTCCGTCTATCACTAGGGTGTTGGTAGATTTAGCTTCAGTAGCGACCCCTTGGGCGGCAGCAATAGCAGCCCAGGTTTCGCCATCGTCTGTGCTAAACATCCATTTAGAGGTGAGTCCGGTTGTTTCTTCCAGATTTAAATTGATTGTAGCCGCGATAGTTCTTTTAGCTGCTGCTGTTTCACCTTTGTCAAAATCCAGGTTTTCCGGCTCTTTGGTGATAACGGGATCTGGTGCTGTTTTGGGGAAGGTTGCAGTAAGGGTAATAACTTTATCACCTGCTTTAACTGCAGGGTGTTTAGTTTCAGTGGTAGTGTTTACCTTAATTGAGTTAGCTGCTGCGGCTTTAAAGGTGTCATCATCGCCCAATTTTAGTTCAATAGTTGCCGTGTAAGCCGTATCACCGGCAAACTTGTTCTCGACCAGGGCAGGACTCCAAGTTACTGTACATACAATTCCTGTCGCAGTAGCAGCGGCTTCAGTCGCACCTCGAATAGGCACAGGTATGGTGATGCTAGTAATTTCAATTTCAGCTGCTTGTACACTGGTATTGGAGAAGAGACCTAAAAATAGTATGGTGGTCAAAACCAAAACTGAGCGTAATAGCTTATGGGTTTTCACGGGTAATAGCCCTCCTTAGTGGTATTTACTCCTGGGGAGTTCCCAAGGATGTAATTATATTTATGTTCCCCTCGACTGACCAGCCTATTAGCCATGGTTTGCTGGTGGCTGGTTACATGTCTACTAAGTTCCCGGTGGCTAAATTTTTCGCCACCTTAGCGCCGGTTGCCGGATTGCTGACCGACCAACTTCCCCCCTTTTATGAAACCTAAATATCCGGTTTCCCGCCGGAAATAGTTCAGGGCGACAGTAACCGGTAACCTTTCAACATAAGAATCGGTAAACCTGTGGCCAGACTTGAATGCTTCAAGTTAATCCCACGAATTTCCCACAATCTCAGTAGCTTGATGGTGGCGGTAGTTCGGTAATAGGAAGGGGATTGCTGGTGGGGCACAGGATGATCTTTCTGCTTTTAATTATATCTTTTTCCCCTGGGGAAGCAAAGGAATATGCCTATGAAAAATAAGTAAAAAATAAGGTTTTTATTTAAACCGGTAGTCCTTCTTAAGCCTGGCGACAATTTCGTAAGGGATAGAGCAGGCTTCAGCGATGGACATGAGGTTATGGAGGTAAAAAAGCTAGCGGAGCGCTGGGGGTAGAGGTAGTTGTCATCTCTTTAGGTGGTGAGTAGTTGCCGTTGACAGTATGTCTGACCTGTAATATAATGCGAACTGTGGTGGTGGCATAGTTCGAGGAAGAGCGAGTTACCAGGCGACAGAGTGTCTCCGCTACCGTATTTTGCTAATGACATATTTCGCGATGAAGGTGCGCTCTAAGGAGCGAGAATAGGGAATCAGGTGCGAATCCTGAGCAGTCCTGCTGCCGTGTGGAGTTAATCCAAGTCGGAAGACCTGCCTCATCGTTTAAGCGGCTCATGTAGCCAGCGACCGTAACGATTCACAGAGTATGGATTGGTATGGCTTAAACGGGAGGTTGCCATTCGACGTTCCTTCCGCTGAGTATATCCAACTGTACGCCTGA
>WREE01000126.1 GCA_009779515.1 Symbiobacteriaceae bacterium | reverse complement strand
GGCTGAGCTTAATCCCGATTACTTAATTACCCGGGGGGAATTGGCTCGGGGTATCGCCGAGGGAGCCCATAATGCCGGATTACTTGCCAGCTGTATCTATTCTTGCCGCGATAACGCGGAGAGTCTAGAGTGCCTTAGAAAGCTTTGCTCTCCTCAGGCGTTAATTTTAGTCAAGGGATCCCGAGGGATGCAGATGGAGCAAATTATCCAGGGTCTGGAGGGTAAATAGGTGTTTATTGCCTTGGGGTGCGGACTGGTTTTAGGTCCATGGTTTATTCGCCTTCTACGCCAGCTGAAGTTTCGTCAGACCGTGCGCAGTGATGGTCCACAGACCCATCTAAGTAAAACCGGAACCCCCACCATGGGAGGTATTCTCATATGGAGCGCTTGCTTACTTGGTCTCACCCTACAAAGAGCTTGGAACAGGCAGCTTCTGGTGTTTATAGCAGTTATTTTGGGGCATGGACTCCTAGGTTTTCTCGATGATTATATCAAAGCTATTTATAAAAACCCTGAAGGTTTAGCAGCTCGTTGGAAGCTGCTGGGACAATTTGCTTTAGCTACGCTTTTTTACCGCCAACTCCTTCATGGAGGTGCCACTTCCCTTTATTTCCCTTGGTTAGGAGAGTTACCTTTAGGCATATTATATCCTGCTTTTGCTCTGCTCTATATGGTTTTCTTCAGCAACGCCGTTAATTACGCCGATGGGATAGATGGTTTATGCGGGGGGCTTACTTTTATCTTTACCATGTTGTGCGTTCTAGTCGCCCGAGAACAGGGTGAAACTAGCTTGGTGACTTTAGGCTTAGCCTTGGGAGGTGGTATCCTCTCCTTTTTGGCTTTTAACTTGCACCCAGCTAAGCTCTTTATGGGGGATACCGGCTCTTTAGGATTAGGTGCAGCTTTAGCCGGATTTGCCTTACTTTTACGTCACGAAATAGCCTTGCTACTGGCGGGTATCCTTTTTTTAGTCGAAATGCTTTCCAGTATTATGCAAGTTTCCTATTTCAAATATACCCGCATCCGTTTCGGAACCGGCAAGCGAATTTTTCGTATGGCCCCTTACCATCACCATTTAGAGCTTGGTGGTTGGAGCGAATGGCGGGTAGTGCTTACATTTTGGGGGGTTGCCCTGGGCGCCGCCGCGGTGGGGTATCTTTTAATCATGGGAGGTTAGTATATGGATTATGTCGGCAAAAAAGTATTAGTTTTGGGAGCTGCTCGCAGTGGTGTCGCCGCAGCTAAGTTACTTCATGCCTCCGGAGCCCAGGTGATAGTTAATGATGCCGCATCCCAAGATAAGCTTAAATGGGATATATCGGCGTTGCAGGAGAACAATATCCCCCTCATCGCCGGGGGTCACCCTCTCTCCCTGTTGGACGAAAAGTTTGATTTACTCATCAAAAGTCCCGGCATCCCTCCCCATATTCCTTTTCTCCAAGCTGTTCGGGAACGGGGTATCCCTATTATCAGCGAAATTGAGTTAGCTTATCATTTTAATAAAGGGCATATGATTACCCTCACTGGCTCTAACGGCAAGACGACTTCAACTACCTGGCTGGGTGACATGATGCAGCGGGATCGCCCTAAAGTTATTTTGGCAGGTAATAACGATATTCCCCTCTCCACCGAAACTCTCAGCAGCGATGAAGATACCTGGCTGGTAGTAGAGCTATCCAGCTTTCAGCTCAATGATATCCGCGATTTCCACAGCGAAGCCGCAGCTATTATCAATATCTCACCGGCTCACCTGGACTGGCACGGTGACTTTGCCGGGTACTATCAAGCCAAAAGTAATCTACTCTTAAACCAAAAAGCAACAGATACCGCTGTCTTGAATGCCGATAATCAATATACCCTGGAACTGGCTAAGAGTGCTAAAGGCAGGGTGCTCCTTTTCTCCCGGCAACGGGAGGTCGAACAAGGGGCGTTTTTACGGGGCGAAACTATTTGGGTGCGGATGAACGGTGCAGAGTTTCCTCTCATCGAGCGTCGTGAGATGAAGCTTGGATATGTTCATAATGTCGAAAATGCCATGGCTGCCTCCCTGATGGCTCTGGCTGTAGGTGTTAAGCTGGAGCACATTCGCGGTGCTTTAAGGGAATTCACCGGGTTAGCTCACCGTTTTCAAGTGGTCGCTAAAATTGCCGATCGCACCTTCATCAACGATTCCAAAGCCACCAACCCCGGCGCCTCAGAAGTTGCTCTTACCCTACCTGGAGAACCTATTGTCCTCATTGCCGGCGGGATGGAGCGTCATATTGAGCTTACAGCTTTTGCCCAACAGATTACCAAGTATTGCCGCAGCGTGGTTCTTATTGGGGAGACCAAGGAGCGCTTGGCAGCAGATTTGCGTTCCTTTGGTTTTACCGCCATCCATATCGTGGACACCATGGCTCAGGCCGTCCCCTTAGCTTACGCCCTCTCGGAAGCAGGGGATACCATTCTCCTCTCCACCGGTTGCGCTAGTTGGGATATGTATGCTAACTACGACTACCGGGGTGATGACTTCATCGCCTTAGTCCAAAAACTACAGGAATGAAGCACATATGGATGTTAAACCCCATCGTCCCGACTTACTTCTCACCTTTTTTACCCTAGTCCTTATCGGTTTTGGGTTAATCATGATCTACTCCTCCAGTAATGTGGAGGCGACCAATATACGCAACGACCATGCCTATTATTTTAAGCTGCAGGCAATTTATGCCGCCTTAGCCCTAGTGGTTATGGCGGTAACGGTAGCAGTTCCCCCTTTGTGGTTAAAAAAAGTGGCTTTTTTAGGTTTTGGCATCTCTTGGGTCGCCTTAGCTTTAGTCCCTTTCTTTGGTATCAAGCTAGGTAGGGGAGTGCAGCGCTCCCTGGATTTAGGCTTTATTACTTTTATGCCATCGGAAATGATCAAACCTTTTATGGTGATGTCCGCCGGGATTCTCCTTGAGCGCATAGGTGCTAAAATACAGAGTTTTCGCTATCTCCTGCTAGCCATTATCCCCCTCATCTTGGTAGCTCCTTTGGTAGCCTACCAACCCGATTTAGGAACTACGGTGGTTATAGTGGGAGGTTATGGCGTTGTCCTCTTGGTGGGCGGTATCCGCTGGTTCTATGTCTTTTTAGGGTGTGGCGGGTTAGCAGGAGCTTTTTATACTATGGTCAACTTTTTCGCTTACCAAAAGGATCGGATTACGGTATGGTTGGATCCCTGGAGTGATCCTTTAGGTAACGGCTGGCAGATTATTCAATCTCTTTACGCTATCAGTTCCGGTTCCCTTTGGGGCTTACGTCTGGGTCAGAGCCGCCAAAAGTATGGTTTTCTGCCCGAACCGATGAACGACTTTATCTACGCTATCATTGCCGAAGAGTTGGGCTTTGCCGGAGCAGTTGTGGTGATTCTTCTCTTTGTCCTCTTCCTGTGGCGAGGCAGCCTCATTGCTTTAAGGTCTCCTGATCCCTTCTCTGCTATTGTCGCCGCTGGCATAACCACCATGATTGTCTTGCAAGCCTTAATCAATATTGCCGTAGTCACTACCACCTTACCCGCTACCGGCATTCCTTTGCCTTTCATCAGTTATGGGGGAACTTCGCTATTGTTTACCTGTTTTGCCACCGGTGTTTTGCTCAATCTCTCCCGCTACACCACACCATAACCTAGAGGGGGGAAGCAACCCATGCGCCTAATTTTAAGCGGTGGAGGGAGCGGGGGGCATATCTACCCCGCTCTCGCCATATACCGGGTGCTTAAAGAAAGGCACCCGAAACTAGAATGCCTCTATGTTGGCACCTCTCCCAGCCTGGAAGCCGAAATAATCCCTCGGGAAGAACTCCCTTTTGCGGTTATTTCCTCCCGAGGGTTTAGACGCTCCCTCTCGTTAGACACTCTGCGCACAATTTACACGGCTAACCGGGGCCTCTGGCAGGCACGGGGAATTATACGCCGTTTTGCTCCGCAGTTGGTGATCGGTACTGGAGGTTACGCAGCAGGTCCGGTAGTCTTACAGGCTGCGATGCTCAGAATCCCCACCTTAATCCATGAGCAAAATGCTTTACCCAGTATGACCAACCGTATTTTAGCGCCATGGGTCAACCGTATCGCTCTTACTTTTCCGGAAGCGGCGAAGTTTTTGCGCACCAAAAAACCGTTGGTCGTGACCGGTAATCCCGTTCGCCCGGAAATTCTACTGGGGGATAAAGCGACTGGATTACAAGAGTTTGCTCTGGATCCCGGAAAAAAGACCATTTTATATACCCAGGGAAGTCTTGGGTCGGCTACAGTTAATCGCGCTTTCACTACCGATTTACCCCTCTTTTTACAACGTCACGATTGGCAAGTTATTTTCGCCACCGGGCAGAAGCACTTTGCTGATGTGCAAGATTATCTCGAGGAAGGCGGGATAAGGGAGCATCCCCATTTACGGGTACTACCTTATATCTATAACATGGCAGCGGCTCTTCAAGCCGCCGACCTCATCATTTCCCGAGCCGGAGGTATGATTGCGGAAATTAACGGGGTTGGGCTACCGGCAATTTACATTCCCTCTCCTTATGTGGCGGATAATCATCAAGAATTTAATGCCCAAGCAGTGGAGAACACCGGGGCAGCTTTAATGTTACGGGAAGCTGATTTAGCTGAGGGGGTTCTTTATCGCCAAGCTGCTCAGGTTTTAGACGACCCTGAGAACTGGTTAAAGATGCACCACCGAGCTTTGGCTCTAGCTCGTCCTCAAGCTGCCGCCGAAATAGCTGACATAGCTGAAGAGCTGGCAGGTTGGCGCCTGACTGAAAGGTGATTTAAGTTAATGCCTATTTTAAAAGATATGCAGCATGTCCACTTCATCGGCATAGGCGGTATTGGTATAAGTGCTTTGGCACGTCTGCTCCTGGGTCTGGGAGTTACCGTCAGCGGTTCCGATCGTTCTCCGAATAGAATTACCCAACAGCTTCAAGAAGAAGGCGCTACTTTTTTCCCCAGCCACGCAGCTGAGCAGATAACCGGTGCCGAGCTGGTGGTCTATTCCGGAGCTGTCCCCAAAGATAACCCGGAGTACCAAGCTGCTCTGGAAGCTGGCATCCTTTTATGGCATCGTGCAGAACTGTTAGCTGCTTTTATGAAGGAAACCCCCAGTGTAGCTATTACCGGCACCCATGGTAAGAGCACCTGCACTGCAATGTTGGCACAAATATTAATTACTGCCGGCTTAGATCCCACGGTTATCATTGGAGGAGAGTTTTCTTTTATCGGTAGTAACGCCAAGCTAGGTCAGGGTAATATTCTGGTAGCTGAAGTAGACGAAAGCGACGGTTCTTTCCTGCAGCTAGCGCCTACCCATGCTATACTCACTAACATGGAGTGGGACCATCTAGATCATTATCCCAGCTTGGAAGCGGTAGTAGCCGCTTGTCAAACCTTTTTACAGCTGCTTCCTCCCCAGGGGATCATCGTATTAGGTAATGATTGTCCTCAGGTAGCAGCACTTGCTCCCAAGGGAACTTGGCAGGGTCGTCAAGTGATACGCAGTGGAACCCAACTTGGAGAGGGTACGGCTTCCCAGGTGGAATACCATCGTGACATGACCAGCTTTCTCTTCTCCTGGCAAGGTACCCCTCTGGGCAAGGTGAGTTTGCATGTTCCAGGAAAGCACAATGTGCAAAATGCCACCTCCTGTCTGAGTATGGCGCTAGCCCTGGGGGTCTCCTTTCCGCAAGCCGCTGTTGCGCTGGAGAATTTTCGCGGTGTTGATCGCCGCTTGCAATTGGTAGGTCAATGTCGGGAGATAGCCGTTTACGACGATTATGCTCACCACCCCAGTGAAATTCGTGCTATTCTCGCGGCGTCGAGACAGCTGGCAGGGGAGCGGCTGGTGGTAGCCTTTCAACCCCACCTCTACTCCCGCACCCATTTGCTGCTCTCGGATTTTGCTCTTGCTTTGGCTACCGCCGAT
>WREE01000125.1 GCA_009779515.1 Symbiobacteriaceae bacterium | reverse complement strand
ATGGGAGCAGCTCTCCCTATGGCTTTAGGCATGGAGTTAGCTCATCCAGAGTTGGCACGAAAAATAGTAGCGGTGGAAGGAGATTCCACCTTCCTGCATTCCGGTATGACTGGTCTTTTAGATCTGGTGTATAACGGTAGCACAGCCTTGGTGATGATCCTGGACAACAGTATCACCGCCATGACCGGACATCAGCCTAACCCTGCCAGCGGCTCCCACCTGGATAACTCCCAAGCACCTCAAGTAAATTTGCCTAATCTCTGCAAGGCACTTGGTGTTCCCCGGGTACGCACCGTCGACCCCTACGATCTTAAGGAGCTGGAAAACGCCGTCCGCCAGGAGCTGGAAGCCACAGAACTGTCGGTAATCGTGGTGGAGCGCCCCTGTGTGTTGCTGCCGCAAGTGCCTAAAGGTAGGCACAGTGTCAACCCCGAAGCCTGCCGTGGGTGTACCCTCTGTACACGTATCGGCTGCCCCGCTTTATCTTTTAGCGATAAAAAATCTTCTATTGTGCCGGAACTCTGCGTTGGTTGCGGTGTTTGCCAGCAACTGTGCAACTTCGGCGCCATCAACAAGGAGGTATAGCTTAGACTATGCATGACAGAAAGATCCTCTTAGTAGGTGTTGGTGGTCAGGGGACTATCCTAGCTTCCCGGATTTTAGCTTGGATCGCTTTAGCCCAAGGCAAGGATGTTAAAATGTCGGAGATTCATGGGATGGCCCAAAGAGGTGGCACGGTAACCACCCAGATTTGTGTGGCCGAAAAAGTATATTCTCCGGTTATTGAAGCCGGGGAGGCCGATACCCTGTTAAGCTTCGAGCTGTTGGAAGCCAAACGGGCTTTGCATTTTTTGCAAAAGGATGGTTTGCTGGTGGTGAACAACCAGCGCATCAACCCCATGAGTGTAGTTACGGGAGCTGCCTCTTACCCTGATGATGTTGTAGCGACTTTGGAACGGCATACCCGAAATCTACGTCTGGTGGATGCCATGCATGAGGCTTTACAGCTGGGTAACTCTCGCGTAGCCAATGTCGTCCTCCTGGGAGCGCTCTCCACTTTGTGGCAAGAAATTCCCGGCGAGGTGTGGCGCAGTGCTCTGGAAGCCAATGTACCTCCCCGTTTTATGGAAGTTAATCACCTGGCTTTCGCTGCTGGACAGCAGTTGGCGTTATAATGGAGGAAGTTAAGCGCTGCTTTGCCCTGATCTCGGCCTATGCCGAGTCAGGGCTAATTTTACCTGAACGCAAGACCCAGTACAGCGCCGCTTACGATATCGCCGCCGCGGAAGAGACTCTATGTCCCCCTAACGTGGTAACGCTTATCCCCACCGGGTTGAAGGTCTACCTACCTCCTGAGGAGTTTCTCCTACTAGCTTTGCGTTCCAGCCTTGCCCTCAACCGCGGGTTGATGATGGCCAACGGCGTAGGGGTTATTGATGCGGATTATGCCGATAACCCGACTAACGAAGGGCATATTCAAATATTGGTGTGGAACACCAGTAGCATAGCTGCATATATTACTGCAGGAGAGCGGATCGCGCAAGGAATTTTTCTCCCCTACTTGCGAGTAGAGGGCGAAGACAGAGAGAGGGAAGTTCGTCGGGGAGGGTTAGGTAGCACCGGACGCCGTTAAATAATCCTTCCCAAGACTTGCTGGGGTCGCTTGGGGGGCTCCGCAGCGAAGGTAAAGGCTTGCGCTACCAAAGGCATAGCCCTGGCAATTAAGGCATCACTGGCAGCGTGGAGTTGACACAAAGGTTCTCCGATCTGGGTAAACTTACCTCTTCCGCACTCCAACCTTATACCAGCAGCCATATCTAAAGTATCACCTTTGTTCAGCCGACCTGCTCCTAGCAGGACGGCGGCTTCACCCAGGAGCAGAGCATTTATTTTGCTCACATATCCGCTTTGGGGCGCCAGGTAAGGCTGGGTCACCTTAGCTAAGGCAAAGGTTGAAGTATGGTCAAAAACGGCTGTTGCATCTCCTCCCTGGGCTTCGACCATCCGGCGGAAGAATTGTAGAGCAGTGCCGTCTAACAGTAGTTGCCGCAGGTAGGAGAGGTGACTACTGGCCTCTCCCAAGCCTGCCAGTTGCATCATTTCCGAGACAAAGAGCAAAGCCAACTCTTCCAGCTCTTCAGGACCCGAACCTGCCAGAGTCTGCATCGCCTCTTTTACCTCTAGCCCATTGCCAATGGTATAACCTAACGGCTCATCCATATTGGTAAGAATGGCAACAGTTTCTCTGCCAGCGCCGTTGCCGATAGCTACCATGGCTTCCGCCAGAGCTATAGCCGAGGGAAGATCCTTCATGAAGGCGCCTTGACCCACGGTAACATCCAATAAAATTTTCCCGCAGCCTGCTGCCAGCTTCTTGGACATAATGCTGGAGGCAATTAAGGGAATTGATGAAACCGTAGCCGTACGGTTGCGTAAATCGTAGAGGATTTTATCGGCAGGTACCAAGGAGGCACTTTGGGAAATAATTGCCACTTTTATTTGACGCACCTGTTCCAGGAAGGCTTCTTCACTTAGCTCGGTAACTAAGCCGGGAATCGCTTCCAGCTTATCGATAGTCCCCCCGGTATGCCCTAGCCCTCTACCACTCATCTTGGCGACAGTTACCCCTGCAGCAGCTGCGAGCGGTGCCACTACTAAAGTTAGCTTATCCCCTACCCCACCGGTGCTATGTTTGTCTACCGGTATACCTGGCAAAGAAGAAAGGTCTAGCATCTCTCCGGAGTTAGCCATCCCCAGGGTGAAGTTTACCAGTTCTTGTTCCTGCATACCGTGGATATATATGGCCATAAGCAGAGCGGCAACTTGCTCTTCACCAAAGCTGCCTCCAACCAACCCCTTGATAAAAAACTCAATCTGTGAAGAGGAAAGCGCACCACCGTCCCTTTTGGTGGTAATAATATCGTGGATTAGCATGAGTGTTCACCTTCTTTGTATAATCAATGCTACATGCGGTGAATAGTTGAGAGAAGGTTTCGTAGCTTGGTTTTTTACATTGACAGGGCTTTAACCTTATTTTCTTAGGGCACATAACTCCAAAGCTCGGCTAAGTTCGGGGGGGGGTTGGCTTTCCCAGCAAGAGCGGTTGCCGGAAGCGGGATGATCCAAACACAAACGCCAGGCGTGCAGCCCCTGGCTAGTAAGCCCCAAAGGGTTAGGCCTACTCCCGTATAAAGGATCCCCCACTACCGGATGCCCGCTATGGCTTAAATGCACACGGATTTGGTGGGTGCGCCCGCTGTATAAAGTAAGAGCCAACCAGCTCCACTCCTTAAAACGCGCTAATACTCGGTAGTCGGTCTGGGCTGCTCGTCCCGAAGGAGTTACCGCCATCTTCTGGCGTTCTTTGGGGTGCCTGCCGATAGGCAACGCTATCGACCCGGTATCGTCGGCAAATCCTCCCCACACCAGTGCCAGGTACTCCCTGGTCATACTGCGCTCTTTAAGTTGATGGCTTAGGCTATTCATGGCGTTTTCGTTTTTGGCGACCACCAATAAACCGGTAGTGTCTTTGTCCAAACGATGGACAATCCCGGGACGAAGGGTACCGCCAATAGCTTGCAAGTCGCGGCAATGGTACAGCAAAGCCTGAACCAAGGTCCCCGTCCAGTTGCCCACGGCAGGATGCACCACCATCCCCTTAGCTTTGTTAACCACCACCATATGGCTATCTTCATAGACGATATCAAGAGGTATATCTTCCCCTACCAGCTGAAGTTCACGGGGGAGAGGCCAGGTAATAGCCACTTCCAGACCCGGCTGGAGGGTAGCTGCCGCGTTTAGCTGTTTACCGCCTACGGTTATGGCACCGGAACTGATGAGCTTTTGCACCTGATTACGGCTGATACCCAACTGGCTCACCAACCAAAGATCCAAACGGGGAGCAGCCTCGCTGAGATAGTAACTAATACTTTCTTCCCAGCTTTCTTCCTCATCCTGGATGAGCCGTAGCTCCTCTGAGGAAGCGCTTAATAAGACCTTTTCGCGGTTCATGATATATCTCGGGTAACAGGAGTGAACATCGTTACCAAAATATAAAGAGATAAGCCGCATACCATACAGGTATCGGCTATGTTAAAGACGGGAAAGTTAATAAATTCAAAAAATAAAAAATCTACCACCGCACCGCGGGTGAGCCGATCCCACAGATTACCTAGAGCTCCGGCAAGCATGAGGCACCAGGTAACTCGGAGCATCGTTTTACCTTCAGTGAGACGTGGACGAACTACAAGCAAGAAGATAGCAGCCACTGAGGCTATCGTTGCTAATATAGCGTTTTGCCCAGTGAAAATGGAAAAAGCTGCTCCAGTATTGGCAGTGTAATAAAACCCCAGTAACTTGGGTAGAAAAGGGACATGAACTTGCCAGGGAAGGTGTAACTCCACCATATTCTTCGAAATACGGTCTAGGGCTATCAGGAAGGGTAACAGCCACAGCTCCCAGGATAAACCTGCCCGAAGGGAAGATAGTCGCGCCATAACCCCTTTGGCTAGCTTGAAGCTCAAGGATGCGGTCGTGCTGCCACCAAGGTTGCTTGCGCCAATATTTCGGTAGCATCAACCAGGGGGACAGTAAAGTCAGTGGGAAACAACACCAAGGGAATCTCCGTACAACCGGCGATGAGTCCCTCAGCACCTTGCTGTAGCAACTCCTGGGCAGCTTGGAACAGCAGACTCTTCCCTTTAACCTTATCCCCTGCTTTTACCGCTCGGATGCCTGCTAAAACCAGCTGCTCCTGAGAGCTTTCCTGGGGCGTAAGTAAGATGATTCCGGCATCCTCGGCAAAGCGCTGGTATAAGTTGGTGTAGAGGGTGGAAGTGGTAGCCAGCAGACCGACTTTCTTTAAGCTGGGGTACTCCCTGGCTAAAGTTTTATATACCTCTTGCTGGATATGCAGAACCGGGATGGTTACTGCCTCCTGGATGGTTGGGTGGTAGTAGTGAGCGGTGTTGCAGGGAATGACCAGAAGTTGAGCCCCCGCTCGTTGGAGGTTTTGCGCCATCTCCCGTAAAACAGGCGCTGGGTCTTCCCCACCTTCCATGATGGCGGTGTTGCGGTCGGGCACCTTGCCGTTACTGTCAATAAGCACCCGCAGATGCTCTTGATCTTTGGTCGCCGGGGTTAACTGCAACAGCTTCATAAAGAAGTCGGCGGTAGCCTCCGGGCCCATGCCGCCGATAACTCCAACTACTAAGTCTTTGGTATAATCGATCATTTAGTGTGTCCTTCTTCCTGGGATGGTGTGCCGTTGGTAGGCCAATCGCTGCTGTCTAGAATTTCCACCTGGGCTAACAACAGGGACTTTATACGGCTGCGAAAGATAGCCGCATTGGTACGCAGCTCCTCAAACTCGGTGGTGGCTTGTTGCACCCGAGTTCGCGCTTCATCAACTATCCTGCCAGCTTTAGCCTCAGCCTCCCGTAGGATGAGCTCTCCCTCTCGCTGGGCGTTGTCCCTGAGCTTATCTGATGCTTCCTGAGCAACCAGCAAGGTCTTTTTAAGGTTATCTTCCATTACTTGAAACTGCTCAATTCGCTCTTCCAGCCCCAGAACTTTATCTCGCAATAAATTTAGCTCTCGGTAGATAGTTTCATAGTCTCGCACTACCTCATCGAGAAACTGGTCTACTTCCATTTCGTCGTAGCCACGGAGGCTCTTCTTGAACTCCTTATTGTGAATATCCAGTGGGGTTAGCATAAACTTTAGTTAACAAACCCTTCTTTGGGACGAACGCGTGCTTCCCGCCCTCGTTCCTGGTTGTCTCGGGCTAAGTAGATCTCCTTACAGTTGGAAGTTACATCCACCCCCATAGGTAGCATGGTGTAAATACCCTCGCTGATCCGTTCAAATTGGGCATCGAGAGCCACAGCTGCACCATAGAGGTAGCTGAGCCAGATATCGATGGAGCTAGGCTCCATGGTTTCGAGGCAGATGAGTACGGAGCGTCCCGAGCGGATATCACGGACAATGTCGGCGAAATCTTCGGGTTTCTTGGGGTAAGAAATAGACAAACCAAAATTTT
>WREE01000124.1 GCA_009779515.1 Symbiobacteriaceae bacterium | reverse complement strand
ACTTTAGTTAACAAACCCTTCTTTGGGACGAACGCGTGCTTCCCGCCCTCGTTCCTGGTTGTCTCGGGCTAAGTAGATCTCCTTACAATTGGAAGTTACATCGACACCCATAGGTAGCATGGTGTAAATACCCTCGCTGATACGCTCAAATTGAGCATCGAGAGCCACGGCGGCACCGTAAAGGTAGCTGAGCCAGATATCGATGGAGTTGGGCTCCATGGTTTCGAGGCAGATGAGTATGGAGCGTCCCGAGCGGATATCACGGACAATGTCGGCGAAATCTTCGGGTTTCTTGGGGTAAGAAATAGACAAACCAAAATTTTGGGCTCTGGGAGCCGCCATAGCTTCATCTCCGGTAGAAGTGTTACTCCCCGAAGGATAGCCGGGATTCCCTGCCGGTGCGCCACCACTACGAGAAGAAATAGGTACCACTTTACCTCCCGGGTTATTCACCGGAGTTGCGGTAGAGTCGGGAGGCAGTTCTACGGGAAAAGGCTGAGGTTGCGGTTGCCCAGGTAGCTCTTGACCTATACCAATGCCGAAGAAGTCCCAAACGCGGGTCATAAACCCTGCCATAGTTTAACCCTCCTGTGTTGTTGTTTGTATATAAAGTGAGGTACTATCTGGCGACAAAGATAGCAGTGCCAATCCGTACGAAATCGGCACCTTCTTCGATAGCAACTGTGAAATCGGCAGACATACCCATGGATAGGTGTTGAAGAGGAGCATGGGTATACCCCTCCTGTTGCAGCTCCTCTTGCAACTGTTGGCGCTGCTGCGCCAAACGCCGAAAAAGAGGACGTACCTCCTCGGGATCTTGGACGATAGTAGCAATGGTCATAAGCCCTACTAAGGAGAGTAAGGGAAATTGCGCCAACTGGTGCAATAAGTTGGGAAGTTCCTCCCAAGAGATACCACTTTTATTGGCTTCGTTAGCGGCGTTGACCTCCACAAAGCAGGGAATTGATGCTACCGCTAACTTTTCTCCCTGACGCTGCAGCTCCTGGGCTAAGGAGAAGCGATCCAGAGAATGAATATAGGAGCTACCAGCCAGCACTTGCCTGACTTTATTACGCTGGAGTTGCCCTATCATATGCCAGGTTATATCTAAATGGGGTAAGGCCTGCTGCTTGGCCGTCAACTCCTGGGGGCGGTTTTCCCCAAAGTGACGCCAACCCCATTGGTAAGCTGCGGCTACCTGGGAAGCATCCACGGTTTTACTGACGGCGATGACGGTAACAGCGTCGGCAGGGCGCCCTGAACGCAAGGCGGCAGCAGCAACTTTTTGTTGTAACTGCTCCCAGTTATCTGATGGCTGCATAAGGTCACCTGCTTTTGCTATTTTTTCCCAACCCATTGTCTTACTTGAGAGTCAGCCCTATCATGCGGTGGGAGGGGTTGGTGATTATTTGCAGAGGGTGGTTCAGTTCTCCTAAAAGAACCCGCACCCCGTCGCTATCGCTGACTTTTACCTCTAAAAAGCTTACCAGGCCGTCCTCGGCCACGACCAAAATGCCACTTTTATTTTGGTATTGCAGCAAGTTCTGCTGCTCGATAATGATCCCATACCCTTCTCGTTCGATATATTCCAACTCTAAGCCCCGCTGGCGCAAAGCCAAAGGTAGCATGCGGGGAAACTCCACGGTGATATGGATGAACCCACTATCGGGGTCTTCAAAGGCATATACCAACCAACTATAGAGTCTTAAAGGAGGTTCGGTAGGGTTATCACTACTGGCCATAAAGCTGAGGATATAATCGCTGGGGCGTTGCCAAATCTTGAGGGGGACTATACCCGTCCAACGCCAGGCGCCTGGATTAACCACCTTAAAGAGAGCCGACCCGGCTTTAACCTCCTGGTGGCGGCTCATATCTTGGGCAACCGGTGGCACAGAGATAATATTGCGGTTGACCGTGTAGAAACTCTCTTGGTGGTACTGATGCTCGGCACCATCTATATAATAAGAAACAATACCCTCTCGAGGAGCGTTTAGCTCAGTGGCGGTAAGCTCCATTTGGTAAGCAATGTGCGCTAGCTTTTCCAGGATAACTTCGGGATTTTCTGGCATTTGCCCTCGCTCGGCGATCAGCTTGAGACGCTGGGTGTTTTCACTGCGGATTTCCCGCTCCAAGCGAGCAGCGGTAGCATAGTCCCTACGGTTTATAGCGTTTCGCAGATCGGCACTGCGGGATTGGATAGCGGCAGCATGGGTGAGAACGCTGTTTTCGATAGCTACAATATCTGCCAAACCGCCTGTGTCAAAAGCGTGCAGCTGTTTCTCCAGCTCCTCGCGCTGTGCCAGTAACGTCTGACTCGATACAGCATTATCTATACCGACCACCGGTTGCCAGATTTCTACCTCTTCCCCTTCCTTTACATGAGCGGTAACCCTACCTCCCTGGGGAGCAACGACGAGCATTTCGTCTCTTAAGATAATACCCGGAATTTTGGTGGTAACCAGGAAAGGTGAAGGGATAAAACTTTCATACTCTGCTTTTTGTGCCCAAAAGGCACGGTACCCCCACCAACCTAAAGAAACAACGATAAATGCCAATATAAGCAGGATGACAAGGGAAACAGCCAAGCGAGCCATAGCCTGCTGGCGCCGTTTCATAGCGGCGTTAGCTACCTGAGGAAAGGAAGGACGAGAGCTTCGACCCGAGCGGTCTTCGTTATTAGACATGGGCTTAGTGTACCAACCCCCAGGTCAAAGGTGCAGTTAACACAGTGTTAGACATGAATTTTCTCCCTTGTAGCTTTCTTGGAGGCGGAAAACATGGTGAAAACTGCAAATTATTTGCTCATTCCAGTCTTATGCGTGAAATAGTTCGAGCTATACTCCTTACTTTCCTTCCTAATTCACCAGGAATGCCAAAAAATAGCTTGATTTTTTTCAGACTCCGTGCTAGACTGTGACGTCCTATATTCTTTATATCGCCGTTGCCGTGCCAGGTTAGTTTCATTTGTCTGGTGTGGCACCTTAAGCTTAACATATTAACTCTGCAAATTTTGACTCTAAAGCTCACATTTGTCTCTAAAGCTAACAAAGGAGGTGAAAAATTTGCCCCAAATAAAATCAGCCATTAAGCGGGTTAAGGTCTCGGAGAAAAAAAGGGTGCGTAACAATAGGGTGCGTTCTCAGGTGCGAACCGCTATTCGTGGTTTCAGGCGATCTCTGGGAGTCTCCGGTGCCGACAGCTCCGAGGCCTTAGTAGCAGCTATCAGCCAAATCGACCGTGCTGCCAGCAAAGGGGTGTTGCATCGTAACACAGCTGCCAGACGCAAATCGCGGTTGACAAAGGCTTTGCATAAAATGCAGGCAATGCAAGCTGCCAATGTGCAGGCTTAGTTATACCCCTAACTAACTTCAAGAGCAGTCTTCAGCCTCGCCTCAGAGTGCGCTCTTCGGCGAATTATGACGTGTTCTCGAAAAATCATTTGCTTTTTGACGCACAGGTCGCCAAAAAGCGGTTACTTTGATCTCTTTAAGATAGTTTAGGCAGGAAAGAAGAACAAGAAACCAAATCGTCTACAAACCCAAGAGCAGTCTTCCCGTTTACGAGAAGACTGCTCTTGAGTTTTAAACGTTAGACACTAGTTATTATTAGCTCTTTGCAACATGGGTACCGGACTCATGGCTTTGGTGTTAGGCACAACTTCTGCTGGAGCGCTGGAAGGGGTATCTGACTTGTAGGTACCCTTGCTTCCCCGAACCAGAAGAGCTATTTCCCGGTAAGCTTGCATCAAATGTTCGGCTTGCTCACGTAACTCATGAGCAGCGGCTGCTGCTTCTTCGGAAACTGCCGCACTGTTTTGCGTGGTCTGCTCCATCTGGAGTAACGCGATATGCACTTGCTGGGCGCTTACCAACTGCTCTTCTGAGGCTTTAGTTATTCCATTGAGTAGACCCATAGTCTGAGCAGCACTGTTGTTAACTTCGGTTAAGACATGGCTCACCACATCGGAGTTATGGATGCTTTGTTTTGTCAAAGATAGGTTTTTACCAACTATACTTTCCGTTTCCGAAGCTGAGCGAGAACTTTCTAGAGCTAACTTACGCACTTCTTCAGCGACCACCGAGAAGGAACGACCGGCATCTCCGGCGCGTGCTGCTTCCACTGAGGCGTTAAGAGAGAGAAGGTTAGTTTGAAATGCCAATGAAGATATATTGGATGCGATTTTGGTTATCTCTCCTGAACTACTGGAAAGCTCGCCCATACTCTGGACTAAATCATTGTTGTTCTCTACAGCTGTGGTGGTTAAAACGTTGGCCGATGCCACAAGCTCCTTGATGGAAATAGTGTGGTCGTGGTTGAGTTGGATCATCGCTGAGGTTTGGTTCATGAGGGCTGAAGTCTCCTCTATGGCAGCAGCCTGGGTAGTAGTGCTATCTGCCAGAGAATTGGAGGTAACCAGGAGTTGCTCTGAGGCATAAGATATACCTTCGCTGACATGGCGCAAAGCATCGGTGGCGTTTTTTAAGGTGACGACAATGCTGCGGGAAATGAGATAGCCCAGAATAGCACATAAAGCAACAATGATCACAGCAAGGACAACAATGATTTCAATTTCTTGCCAGGTAGCATCACTCACCGCTTGATGCTTCTCGTCGGCTGTTCTACTGGCCGTATTTATCATATTGGTAACAGCCAGTTGGAGCTCATCGGCAATTGCCAGGGTACTGGTGTAAATACGAAACCCTTCTTCCTTATCTCCTGCTCGGTAGCTTTGGATAATGGGATAGGCTACGTCGTTAAGCCATGTGTCCAGGGAGCGATGGATCTTATTAACATTATTCAGCCTATCCATAACATCCTGGGGAGTATAGTCGGGATCGTTCTGAACTGCATCGGCGACCTTGTTTAAGTTTTCCCGGATGGACATACTTTTGCCGGTAAGCTGTTCCCCTAGTTGGTCGATTATCTGTTCGGCGCCGGGGGTGTTTTCGTAGATACCGCTCAGAAGCATCAATTCTTTGGCATCAGCATAGTCAATTTCAATTTGCTGGAGAACCATTAACCTATTGTCGTAAAAGTCGATGAGAGCCGAGTGGTCCTTATCATTCGCTACAGTACTCCAGACTATATAGCTGGAGAGGATTAACGATAGCCCTATAATTAGTCCGAAACCCAAAAATAACCGTTTAGAAACTGTCATTTGACTCATTGTCATTTCCTCCTTTATTTTCTCGTTGTTCTCTTGCATCTGAGTGCAATTCTACAGAAAAAAGAAAGGCTTGGGGATAACTTGGCAAATAAACCCTGCTTTTGGCACGAAATACCATGAGTGGGGTATAAACCTGTTACGGCATCAAAATTTGTGCCCACATCTATCATGCCATGGGTGAACGCAGTTCATGTTGTTCTACTCTGTTGCTTTTTTCCTGAAGTAGTGTTATACTGGAGAGGCAAAAAAAAATATCGCTGGGGTGCTGACTATGGTCGGCTGAGATAGCTCCTGGGCAAGGAGCTGAACCCATTAAACCTGTACGGATAATGCCGGCGTAGGAAGCGTTTACCAAGCCGTGGCGTGCAGTTCGTACGCCACGGCTTAATATATTCTTAGGAGGTATGGTTTATCATCACCCAAGCAGTATGGCGTAGCTTCAGGCGCTATAGCCTCACCTTGGCTCTTTTGTGCCTGTGGTCTTATATCGCCTGGCGAGGTATCATCCCCGGCTACCTGCTACCGGCACCCTGGCAGGTGGGAAGAGCTTTCCTTTCCGACTTGGTTTTACTCCGGCATCACCTCTTAGTTTCTCTCCAGGAAGCAGCACTGGGCTTGCTTCTCAGCGTAGGAGCGGCTTTGGTCTTGGCTGTCCTTATGGACAAATACCGCCTTTGGGAAGAGATGCTGATGCCTCTTTTGGTTCTCAGTCAAACCATTCCGGTTATCGCTTTGGCACCCCTACTGGTACTCTGGTTTGGCTACGATCTTACCCCCAAAATTATTTTAATTTTTTTAGTCTGTTTCTTCCCTCTGGCAGTAGGGTTACTCACTGCCTTTCAGCAGGTAGATCAAGATATTATCCGTCTCATGACTTCTATGGGTGCCAACTACTGGCAGAGTTTATGGCATGTCAAAATCCCTTCCTCCCTCCCTGCCTTCTT
>WREE01000123.1 GCA_009779515.1 Symbiobacteriaceae bacterium | reverse complement strand
TGTCAAATAGTTCCTCGTATCTAGTAAGTATGGATTTTGCTTGCTCTGTCATCGTGTCGCCTTTTCCCACGAGTCCAGCGAAGTAAATTATTCCGCCATACTCCACCGCAGTACTTAACCTGGAACCAGATTCGTGTCTTTTAATTTCCATTTTCCTTGCACCCCTTCATCTTTTTTTACTGTCTGATCATCCTTGACGCTGCATGGCTATTGTAAAGGGGTATCGACTTTAAGTCAATACATAGATTAAGTGGTAGTGCTCCGTTGTTAGTAAAAGTAAGAAGATGACCCTACGAAGGAATCTATTTTCACAAAATGACTATCAGGTTTGGAATCTGGTAGGTATAGGCTTTATGAGGAGGAAAAACAGCATATAAAGATGAACTGAGCAAGCAATGTGCGAGGAGGTGTCGATATATTTAGAGGTTATCCAGTAGGATTTTTTGTGTTATATGGTATATGGTAGCATAGAAAGGAGTGGTTTCATGTCATCTGCTAAAATAGGTATTGGGATTATAGGTGCAGGAAATATTGCTCAGAATGCTCATATTCCAGCCTACGCTTTACAGAGGGATTGCGAGGTAGTGGCTATTTATGATAGCCATGTGGGGCGAGCTGCTGAGGCAGTAGCCAAGTTGGGCATTGGCCAGGTAGCAGCTAGTTTGGAGGAGCTGCTCTCTAATCCCAGGGTGGATGCTGTTAGTATCTGTAGCATCAATCAGGCACATGGAGTAAGCGCGGTGGCTGCCGCTAAGGCAGGTAAACATATTTTGTGCGAAAAGCCGATGGCTGTATCGGTGGTCGAAGCCGAGGCGATGGCCCAAGCAGCTAAGGATGCCGGGGTCGTCTTGCTCATGGGCATGATCCATCGTTACAGCAGTGAAGCTGTTATCATTAAAGCCTTGGCGGAAGAAGGTGGCTTTGGCGATATCTATTATGCTCGCGCCAGCTCTCTACGCCGTCGTGGCACTCCCCTAGGTTGGTTTACCGATGTGCATAAGTCCGGTGGAGGCGCGGTTATCGACATTGGAGTCCATCTTTTAGACCTTACCTGGTATCTCATGGGGAAGCCGGAACCTGTCGCGGTTTCGGCATCTACCCACTACCATATAGGAGACTACCAAACCCAAGGGGTTGCCCGTTGGGAGGCATTCGATGTTGATGATTTGGCATTTAATGTTGAAGATAGCGCTTGTGGCATCATACGTTTTGCGAATAACGCCTCACTCCTTTTTGATGTCAGCTGGGCGTTAAATGGCTCGCCTACCCCACAACCATCGGCTTGGCTTTATGGAAGCAAAGCGGGTTGTTCTCTCAACCCTTTGGTTATATTTGGTGAAACGGCAGGGTACTTATCAGATAACAAGCCGATTTATCTTCCTCGCACGATAGCCGACATGTTTGGGTTACAAGCTAGGCATTTTTTAGACTGTATCCATGGTTTAGATACCCCTCTGACTCCTGCCGTGGATGGAGTGACGGTGCAAAAAATGCTTAATGGTATTTACGCTTCGGCAGCTGCTGGTAAGGAAGTATATCTTTAACAGGTGCTGTCATGCTTAAGGGGCAATTTTTTTCGAGAGATGAAGGCTTCTTAGTGAGGAATAGCGAAATGTCTCCAGTATAAAAAACTAAAAAAAGGGGAGTGGGCTATGTCTCAAAAGACTTTTGGTGTAGATGATGTTCTGAAGCTTAAGAATTTCGGCATGTTTCAACTCTCGCCTGATGCTACCCTGGTAGCTTTTGAAGTGCGGGAACAGGATTTAGAAAGCGACGAGAGCAAGACCAACTTATGGTGGGTTGCTACCTGTGGCAGCGGTGAAGCTAAGCAAATCACCAGCAGTGGTAAAGATAACTCGCCCAACTGGTCTCATGATAGCTCCAAGTTGGCTTTTGTTTCCAGCCGCAGTGGCAAAGGGCAACTGTACATCATGGATCGCTTCGGTGGTGAAGCCCAGATGCTTAAAACCGATTGCCGACCTGGAGGGGGAAGCCTGCAATGGTCGCCCGATGATCGTTTTATAGCTTTTACCGCCTCTAAGGAAATTGAAATTTCCACGGAGCGTTATCCCGGTGAACCGGAGGAGCTGTGGCAGAGTGCTGCCAAAGAGCTAGCCGGGAGAGCCAAACAGGATTCTTCCCGTCCCGATGAGCGGCGAAAAACGGCGCCGGTGCGAGTTATCACCAATGCTGAATATCGCTTTGATGGCAGGGGGATGACGTATGAAAACCTCGCCCAGCTCTTTGTCTTGGATGTGCAAGAAGGTACCTGCACCCAAATGACCCAGCAAGGGGGAGGCCTCGCTCCCAGTATCGCAGGCTATACCTGGTATCAAGGCGAAAGCCTTATCTTCGCCTCCAGCGATACCGATCTCGAAGGTATCCGTGGTTCGGTTTTTTATAGTATAGCTAAGGGTGAAGAAGCCCAGGAGCTCTTCCATTTCCCGGGTGGCGTCAACAACCTTACTTACTCTCCTGAGCACGATGCTCTCATCTTCTCCGGCTCCTACGGCGCTCGCCCGCAAGGGACAGCGCCCAACGAGGTGTGGTTGTGGCGACCGGGACGTTCCCAGGCTATCTCCCTCACGGCAGATTTAGACCGTTCCTGTCGTGAAGTCACCTGGGAGCCTGTCAGTAACACTATCTATTATATTAAAGATGACCGAGGGACTGGTCAGTTGTATCAGCGTCAGCTGCTTGGCGATAAGCTATCGGCTCAGTCTTTTATTTCCACGGGAGATTTAAGCCATGTAGCCGCTCTCTCCATGGCCCAAGACGGAACTTTGGCTTATACCGCCAGTAATGTTCAGACCTTACCGCAAATTTACGTGCTGAGCGGAGATGCCGCTAAACCTAATCGTCGTCTGACCGCCAACAACCCGAACTACCTGGAGGAAGGTTTGTTCTGTGAAGCAGAAACCCTCTCTTTCCAGAGTCAAGACGGCTGGCAAGTGGAAGGGTTCCTGATGCGCCCTCACGGTTACCAGGAAGGAAGCCAAGTACCCGCAGTGTTATGCATACATGGCGGTCCTACAGGTGCTTACTACCGTAACTTCGCCGCGGAATGCCAACTGTATGCACATGCCGGTTACGCTGTCATTTATATCAACCCTCGGGGTAGCACCACCTATGGCACCAAGTTTGCCGAAGGGGTAAATGATGACTGGGGTGGAGGGGATTATGCCGACATCATGGCAGGTGTCGATGCCGCTATTGCTACCGGAGTGGTCGATCCTAATAAAATAGGTGTTACCGGTTGGAGCTACGGCGGTTACATGACCTGCTGGGTAGTTACCCAAACTAATCGTTTTAAGGCAGCTATTGGTGGTGCCAATGTTATCAATATCTATACGCAATATGGCACCTGCGATATTGGTCCCACCTATGTTAAATCCTTGATGGGTGGCAAACACGCTTTCGATCACGAGGAAAGCTATATGAGCCAATCGTCTATTCGTTATGTCCGCAATGTCACTACACCTATCATGCTTCTTCACGGGGAGGCAGATCTGCGCTGCCCCATAAGTCACAGCGAGCAGTTTTATACCGCTCTCAAACGCATGGATAAGGATGTCGTCTTCGTGCGCTATCCCGAACAGTGGCATGGTTTAGCCAAACCAACCTATGTGAAGGATCGCTGGTTACGTTCCCTAGCATGGTTTAATCATTATTTGGTGTAGGGTAACAATTTATTACTTGGTAAGGAGGGGCTCACTTGAAAACTGTTATCATGGAAGAAATGAGCTGGAAGCAGATTAAAAATGCCCTGGCTGATGGCTACAAAACAGTCATTATTCCCGTAGGTTCTATTGAGCAGCACGGACCCCATCTACCGGTAGGTACCGATTACCTGCTGGGATACCCTATCTCCCGGGAAGTGGCAAGAAGACTGGGTAAAACCTTAGTTGCTCCCACCATTCGACCGGGGCTCTCGGAGCATCATATGCACTTTCCAGGGACAGTAACTCTGCAGCCGGAAACCTTTAAAATGGTCCTCCGAGATTACCTCTCCTGTTATATTAGGCACGGCTTTACCACGATTATCTTCCTCAATACCCATGGAGGGAACGCCATTACTTTGCGGGCTTTCGTGGAAGAAAATGAGAACGCTCATCCGGGGGTTACCATTATCTTCCCGCGGACCAGCAACGCCTCCCGCCTTAGTAACGAAGAGGAAGGTATCCCTCAGGGTATCTCCGGTAGCCACTCCGGTCATGCTGAGAGCTCGGCCATGCTGGCATGGTATCCTCAGTTTGTGGATATGAGCGCTGCCGAAGAAGGGTTTACCGGAGAATTTAATGAAGAGAAGCGTAATATCATGAACACGGTGGGTATTCATGGGGTTACCCCTAATGGCATCCTTGGGGATGCTCGGGAAGCTCATGCCGCCCGGGGTATCCGGGATAATATGCGCCAAGCTAAGGAATATACCGAAGTAATTCAAGGTATGCTAAGCCCCAAATAATAGGTAGACCACCCCTGTTGGCAAGCACCGACAGGGGTGGTTTAATTTTATAACAAATTATCATTTATTTTCTTCCTGCTTCCGTGACCAGCGGCGGAAGCGAAAGTTATCCATTTTAGATTCGTCTTCCTTTTCCAGTTCCCGGGTACCTCCCATTGACTGGAGATGATGAGTCATTTCGTGGAGCAGCACGCGGCGTAACTCCTCTACTTGTTGCTCGAAGGGCAACTGACCATAGGCACGCATAAAAGAACCGTAGTGGATGACAATATAGCGTCCCAAACCTCGAGGATCGTAGCGGTACTCGCCAATAATATATAAAGCGGTGTCTGGACTGCTTTCCTGGTGATAAGCCACGCCGGGCAAAAGGATAATGCCACCGTTTAACCCTCGGTAAAAAATATCAGGTAGGTTATCGGCTAAATGGTCGAGAATTTCTCCCACTAAGCTAAACGACAGCATGTTATCCCCCCTTTGTTCACCCTGTATTATTTCGCGCCATGCACAATTACTCCTTTGAAGAAGTTAAGGTAAAGGAGAGATTCTCGCCGATGATTACCTTGGCAGCTCGGGGCAAAATTAATCTAACCCTGGACATACTCCGGCGTCGTGATGATGGCTACCACGAGTTGCGTAGCGTGATGCAAAGCATCGATCTCTACGATAGACTCTACTTAACCCCTCACCCAGAGCTGGAGCTTACGGTGGAAACTAGACGGGGGGTAGCCAGGTGGATTCCCCAGGATGAGCGCAATGATGTCCTGCGGGGAGCGCTGCTCTTACGGGAAAAATATAATCTTACCCAAGGCGCCCAGATGAAGCTGATTAAACATATCCCCTCCCAAGCAGGCTTAGGAGGGGGTTCGGCGGATGCCGCTGCCGCTCTATTGGGATTGAACTCTTTGTGGAAGCTGCAGCTCACATGGGAAGAGCTACAGAGCCTGGCAGCTTCCTTAGGTTCCGATACGGTTTTTGCTCTAACGGGAGGCACCGCCATAGCCAGTGGGCGAGGGGAAACCATTACTTCCTTGCCTCCCTTAGCCAAGCGTTGGCTGGCTTTGTTCAAACCTCCCCGGGGTCTTGCTACCAGTCGGGTTTTTCAGAGCTTTTCCTTAAAGCCTAGCTATGAGCTTACTACCGACCTCTTTATTCAAGCTATGCAGGACACGCGTCTAGATCCCATGACCTACTGCAGTAACCATTTGCAGGAAACTGCTTTACAACTGCTACCTGATCTACGAGAGTTTGCCGATCAGTTGCAAAAAAAAGGTGTCCGCTTTTGGCAGCTTAGCGGCAGTGGTAGCACTATCTTTGTGGTGGCAGAGAGTCAAGAGCACGCCAGGGATATTTGCCACCAGCTCACTCCACGTGGGTGGTGGAGTGTAGTTACCAGTACCGCACCGGTAGGCATATCGTATTTGCCTATTTCCCCCGAGACAAAATAATGTTATAATTTCTCAAAGTCTAAGAGATGAAAGGGTGAAGTATGTGAGCCGTCTCGCTACTTTAAAAGAGCTACTGGCTAAAGATGGCTATGGAGCGGCAGCTTTGGTTCCCGGTCCTAACCTGTTTTATTTAACCGGTCTATCTATGGGTACCAGTGAAAGGGTTACCATGGCGGTAGTTCCAGTACAGGGAGAACCATTTATCATTTGTCCTATGTTGGAAGCGGAG
>WREE01000122.1 GCA_009779515.1 Symbiobacteriaceae bacterium | reverse complement strand
GCTGTAGGCATACGCGGCGCGATAGTCCAACCGGGGCTGCATCCGGACGGTAGAAAGAGATTTCAACAGCAACTCCTCCGCGTAGCGCTGAAATTCACTATCTATGGTAATATATATATCGTTACCAGGAATAGGTTCGATGCGGGATAATTCTCGCACCATATTGTTTTTAGCATCTATTTCCACCAGAATGCGACCAGGTTTACCCCTTAACCAACTTTCCTGAGCTCGCTCTAACCCTTGCTTCCCGACTAACTCATCGGCGGTGTAGCCGGCAGCCTCCGCCCAGTTAGCCCAATCGGCTTCATCGAGCATGCCCACAAACCCCAACACATGGGAGAGGAGGGAGCCTTGGGGGTAAATCCGCTCCACGGGGACATAGTCGATATAGACTCCCGGAAGCTTTTCCAGATTCTCGGCAATACATGCCTGTTCGGCATCGCTGATACTTGCGGTAAGGCGTATAGGGCGCATGCGGGAAAACTTGTCGTTAGCATCCATTTTCTCCTGGAGCTCCTGAGGGTCTAACTGCAGCATTTCTGCCAGTAGGGGAATAACTTCCTGGACATTATTATTATCAAGATCCAGTAAGGAAACAGCGAAAGCACTACGGGTATATGCCAGTTCCACTCCGTTGCTATCCAGGATTCGTCCACGGACAGCCGCAATAGGAAACTCTCGGGTACGGTTTCCTGCTGCCTCCTTTTCGTATTGGGTCCCCTGGACAATTTGTAGGTTGAAAAGGCGCAGCAACAAGACCGCTCCCACCAGCATCACGCATAAAAGGGAGAGGCGAAAACGGTAGCGCAAGGTGGCTTCGGAATTATCTTTTTTAATCATTTATTTTGCTCCTGTGGTCGACATGATCATAGCTGACATCTCCCCACGGCTAAAGCCAGGGGGTTCTCGGTTCATCGAGCGTCGCTACCCTTTGTAGTCTTACATACTCTCCCCGAGCGTATATTTCGGTGTACCCCACCGAATTAATTCTTTGAGTATCTATACCTTAACTTGGTTTTCGTTTCAGGTATTAAAACACACATACAGTTTTACCTAGCAGATGATTGACTGCTAGAACCACATACTGTATTCAAGTTTCAAGGAACTACCTAGTATTATACTGCGAACCGAAGGTTAAGGCAACGAGAAATTCTAAGAAGGCTTATATCCCCATATCTAAAGAAAGGGGCTTTACGCCATACTTTCGGTAAGGGGCAACACAACTACTTGCGCTCGCTGCGCTCATAGGCGGTACGCTCCAGCCATGACACCAAATGTGCCGTCAGACGGTAGATAAGAGCTGCGAAGCAGAGGGAATAAAGTAGCAACAAGATTAACTCGCTGCTCACCTGGTCGTCCCAAGGAAAATGACTACCGAACATCATAAAGTGCCAGGTGAAGAGAGCAACCTCTTGCAGGGTGATCGCCGCACTTTGGATAATCAACGGCAGACGCAACTGCTCGCGAAAGAAGGTGTTGGCTAAAATCCCTGCCAAAAAACCTGCTACCCCCTTAACTAGAGTATGCAGGGCAAAAGGGAAACCTATAGCTAAATCATAGAATAGCCCGACTAATAAACCGAAGCGCAACCCTTCGGCAGCGCTGGTTAATAAACCGTATGATACCACCCAGAGGAGGAGCAGGTCGATACGAAAACGGTAGAGAAGGAGCTGAGGCAGCACGGTAGTTTGGCATAGAAAAATGAGCAGCGTTATGGTAGACAAAAAAATACGCTTGGTCATGGTTCCACCTGAGTTGCCTCGGTAGGTTCTTCGGCAGATATTTCTACTTGAGAGACAATGACTAACACCTCATACAAGGAAAAGGTATCTTCTGTCATTTGCACGGTCGCCGTTTTGTGCAAGCCGGTGCTATCGGTAACTACCCGGATAACGGTGCCTATGAGAATCCCCGGAGGGAAGTTGCCTCCCAATCCGGAAGTGACTACCCTGTCCCCAGGCTCCACATGGGCATCCAGAGAGATATTGATCATCTCCAGGTGAGGAACTTGACTTCCCATCCCACGCACAATACCTAAAGCCCCACTGGAGATAATGCGCCCCCCCACTCCGGATAGCTCGTCGGAAAGAAGCATCAACTCTGAGGAGTTACTGGTGACTTGCACAATACGACCTATTAGTCCCCGAGGGGTACGCACGGGAAAATCGATGCGCACGCCATCAGCTGTCCCCACATTGAGAATAAAACGGCTGGACCAAGCAAGAGGCCAGCCGATAATCAACGCCGGGCAAAAGGTATACTCCACATTGGTTTTCGTAAACTCCAGTAGCTCCCTGAGGCGGCTGTTTTCGGCTCTAAGCTCCATGAGCAGCAAAGCTTGCTCTAGGATAGCATCGTTTTCCTGACGCAAACGCTGGTTCTCCTGGCGTAACTCCCCCAACTCCTGCAGATTTTGAATACCTTGTCTGGCAACGGCAAAAGTGCGTTGCATAGCATCCTGCAAAGGGGCAACCACCTGACGTAAGCCATTTTGCACAAAGACCAGCAGAGGCTGACGGTTGAAGCGGACATCCATCCAGCTAAGGAGGGAAAGGACCAAGACCAATAGAGCGACGATAGCCAGCCAGCGACGGGAGTCACGTAAGAACATTAGCTACCGCCTCCTGACGAAAAGCTATACCTTAGTATCTCTAAATACGAGGGGAGAGATATAGGGGAGCGAGCAGCTTAGAATACACCTTGACTTTTCAAGGAGGTATAAGCCCCGTCGCCGATGATAATATGATCCAGCAAATCGATCCCCATAAGCTTACCTGCCTCTGACAAGCGCAAGGTCACCACCTCATCGTCTCGGCTGGGCGTAGGGTCGCCACTGGGATGATTATGGGCAACAATTATTTTGGCTGCACCCCGGCGCAAGGCATATGCGAAAACTTCCCGGGGCTGAACTAGCGCGTGGTCGATAGTGCCCACAAAGACGGTATCGGCTTTAATCAGGCGAGAACGCACGGACAGCGAAAGGACGCTAAAACATTCCTGGTTAACCCCTTTAAAGATGCTATATAACAAGTTGGCAGCATCATCGGGGGTGGTTAACGAGGCTTGCTCCAAACGCCCCCGGGCGATACGGCGCCCTATTTCAATGACGGCCAACAGTTCGGCAGTTTTAGCCTCGCCAAAGCCCCGTTCGGGGTTTTTCCTGTTTAAAAAGTCTTCGGCAGTGAGCTGGGCTAACCCCGACCAACCGCCATGCCGTTGCAGCAACTCCTGAGACCAATCTAAAACCGCTTTACCTGCATATCCGGTGCGTAAGATTAACGAAAGTAGTTCAGCATCACTTAAGTGGTCGGCACCATAGGCGATAAGTTTCTCCCGTGGCATTTCCTGGGACGTATATATTCCCCCTAACCGGTATTCGGGTTCCAGCCTTTAGGCGAAAGCACCCCAGACACATCGGAGATGCTAGAGAGGGAAAGCGTTTGGGGTAATGGTTAAAACAACGACAAACCGAAAGATTGTAACATAACCCCCAAGCGCTGCAGCGGAAGCCCAATAACATTGTGGTAGCAGCCATTAACCCCCACGATAAAAGCGGCAGCTTGCCCCTGGGCAGCATAGCCACCGGCTTTATCGAGATACTCGCCGGTGGCTATATAGCGCTGCAGCTCAGCAGGTGAAAGAGTCCGAAACTCCACGGCAGTAACTTCCACTTCTTGGACTAAAGTCCCGCTGTTACTTGCCAACAGGGTTATACCGGTATAGACGTGATGCCGCTTCCCCGAGAGGCGCTGAAGCATGACGGTAGCTTCCGAGGCATTTTGCGGCTTATCCATAACCTCGTTGCCCAGGACGACGGTGGTATCGGCAGCCAAAATGAGCCCCTGGTGCCGCGCTGCTACCTCCCGTGCTTTGGCTTCCGAGAGTTGCATCACCATCTCCCGGGGAGGTAAATGGCTATAGAAGCTCTCTTCTACTTGGCTAGGGACAACCGTAAAAGGCAAAGGGAAACGAGCCAGTAGCTCCCGGCGTCGGGGTGAAGCACTAGCCAGAATGAGTGGAAGGTAGTTGTCGGGCATCATCGGCGACGCAACATGCCGTAAATACCCAAACCTAAACATAAACCGAGAAGAGAACCTGTGTTAAAACGCACACGAAAAAGGATACTGATATCGTGGAGAGCGGTGTTGAGGTACCAGGGGTTTTCAGTACCAATCTCCAGGGCTACTCCTGACCATTTTAGCTGCTCCCAACGGCTCAGGTAGATGCCTAAATAGCCTCCCAGCTCGATACAAACCAAACAGATAAGGACAGCTATCCAAATATTAACACTGGTGGTCTTTTTTTTCCGGCGATAGGTGTTGTTACTTGACACATCCTCACCGACTTTCCTCACGAGATATGCATCCTTTACTTAATTTGCGGTCACGGCCATACGGTGTATAGCCTTGGTGGGGCATACATTCAAGCAGAGACCACAGCCTACGCATAAGCTAGTATCTGTCGTATGAGTTTGACCTGCTTCCCCTTGGATGGCATGAACTGGACATGCCGCCACACATGCGGTGCAACCGTCGCAGGCAGTACTGTCAATTTCTACTATATCGAAGGCTTTGGCAATATCCACTTTGATGGCATGGGTAGGACACTTAGCAGCACAAAGGCGACACTCCCGACAGAGGGAGTAGTCGATGACCGCCAGACTTTTTACCGCTCGCGTCTTTTCCACCAAAGCACGATCGCTCTGTTCATTGATGACATGAATAGCTTGGAAGGGGCAAGTTCGTTCGCAGAGGCCACATGCCAGACAACCCACCGCACAACCGGTATTGCGCACGGCTACACCTCGTTCTTGGGAGGAGCAGTTGACATGAATTGACCAATGGTCGGGAACCATGCCGATGACGCGTCGGGGACAGGTTTTCGCACAAAGACCACAGCTTTGGCATTTATCTTCATCCACTACCGCTTTTCCCTTATCGTCGATGACCAGAGCACCAAAAGGACAAGCTCGGACACAATCTCCCAACCCCAGACATGACCAAATACAGCTATCGCTTCCGCCGGCAATTTCGGCAGCGGCACGGCAACTGGGAATGCCTTCGTAAAGAGCGCGCCGGTTACACCCGCGAGCGCAATAGACGTGAGCCACTAAGCGCCTTTCATCGGAGTTGGATGTCACTCCCATGATGGAGGCGACCTTGGCAGCCACAGCAGCCCCCCCCACTGGGCAAGCGTTGACAGGAACAGAGCCGCTGACGATAGCCTCAGCTAAAGCGTTGCAACCTGGAAAGGAACACGCGCCGCAGTTCGCTCCAGGTAGCACAGCGGAGATGGCCTCAACTCGAGGGTCGACCTCCACGGCAAACTGCTGGGAAGCATAAGCCAGTAGCCCCCCAAAAGCCGCGCCCAACAACCCTATAGAGAAAATGCTTTGTATATCCATACACTCTCTGCCTTTCTACATTGCTAGATGGGGGCTACCCAGCCCCTTCCTGCCATTTCACCTACTATTGGCTTAACAGTGCCGCAAAGAGACCGGAAAAGCCATAAAATGCCACCGACATCAACCCAGCAGAAATGATGGAGATAGGGAACCCCTCCAGGGATTTAGGTATCTTGGAGTAGTTTAAACGCTCACGTACCCCAGCCAGCAGCACAATTGCCAGCAGGAAGCCTAAAGCTGAGCCGAAACCGTTGAGCACCGACTGCAGGAAGTTATATTCCTGGCGAATGTTGAGTACGGTAACTCCCAAAACAGCGCAGTTAGTAGTAATCAGCGGTAGATAGACCCCCAGCGCAGTATAAAGAGTGGGACTACTTTTTCGGATAACCATTTCCACAAACTGCACTAAAGCGGCAATTATAAGGATAAAAGCTACTGTTTGCAGGTAGGAGATACCCAGAGCATCCAGAACATAAACTTGGACACACCAGGTAATCCCTGAAGCCATGGCCATAACAAAGGTCACGGCAACTCCCATACCGACGGCAGTCTCAATTTTACTCGAAACCCCTAAAAAAGGGCAAATGCCTAAAAACTGCGCGAAGATAAAGTTATTAACTAAAATACTGGAAAGAAGTATGGCGAAAATACTGAGCATGGCTTCCATAACGGTCTCTCCTTTTACACGTAACTACGAATATGCAAGGCAGCACCTGATTACCCCTGCCATGGCAACAACTG
>WREE01000121.1 GCA_009779515.1 Symbiobacteriaceae bacterium | reverse complement strand
TGTTGGGTCATGGCATAGCCACCCCCAATAGAAACCATCCCCACCGCAAAAAAGGTAAAGAAGAGGTTCCACAACACGAGCATCTGTTACCCTCCCTGCACTCTTTTTTGCGCCTTAACCATAGTGTAAACCCAGCCAATGATAGCAGCCGAGAGAATACACCAAACAGCGTTTAACTTTAAAAAGACAATAGCGGTAAAACCAGCAACTGCTATCGCCATAGCGAAAGGATCTTTAACAGCCGACTCTCCCAGCTTTAAGGCAGCACAAAATACTAAAGCTACCACACAGGCGGAGATCCCGAGAAAGGCCGCATTGACAATAGGGTTAGTGGAAAACTGCATATATAAGCTAGATAAGGCATAAATAATAAGAAACTGTGGCGCCGAAACACCCACTGCTGCCAGAACAGCCCCTGCCACTCCGGCCATGCGATAGCCGATGAAGGTGCTGGTGTTTAAGGCTATAACTCCCGGCACCGATTGGGCAATGGCAAATATATCTAGGATATCTTTGCTATCTACCCATCCCCTTAAGACGACAAACTCTTCTTCCATTAAGGGTAGCATCCCATACCCACCCCCGAAGGCTACAGCACCAATTTTGCAGGTGGAAATGAGAAGATCCCGAAGTATACGCCATTTACTGTTGGCTCCCATAACTCCTCCTATAACTCGCGATAATGCATAACTAAAAGTAAGCCGCGTTCCACTGCGATGGTAGCTGGAGAAGCTGCCAAACGATTGGCTAAGGAGCGGCTCGAAGCAGCATAAAGGGTCTCCTGTTGCAAAGGGTAACGTAACCCGCCAGCGGTAACTTGCTGCACTTTGGAGGTAAGAGGCAGCAGAGATACTATATCGTTTATCTTACCTTGAATGGTTATGCTTTCCTTAGTGATAACTGTACCCCACAAATTACCGTGGTAAAAATAAACCACTAACCCCTGCTTCTTAGCCAGCACCAGTAAACCGATATTACCCAGGAGATGGTCGAAGCGGTTCCCCCCTAAAGCCCCATAAAAATGGGCTTCCCGGCAGCCGGCAGCCAAAGCAGCCTGCACCGCCAGCTCCCCATCGGAAAAGTCCTTGGCCTCTGGCCAGCAATTAACGGTAACCCCAGCAACTCGGGCTTGCTCTAACCAAGCCGAGGACAGGGAATCGAAATCGCCTACCAACAGGTGAGGGGTGAGCCCTAGCCTCATAAGATGCTGGTAGCCGGCATCGGCAGCAATTAGGTAATCTCCTTCCCGGGGAGCATCGACAGCCCACAAAGGAGGGAATTCCCCTGCCAGAAAGATACGAGCGATCATACTTTTTCGTAAATGAAGACGGAATCCTTTTCCAGCTCGGCGACTTCGGCGAAAGCTTTTTCCAAAGCCAGTAGCTCTTGGGTGAGATCGGTATAAGCGTTCCCTCCCCGTACATCCCATACCTCGCTGTTGATAATACGAGTACGCATGGAGGCCAGGGCACTTTCCAAAGCATCCATATGGGCGTTTAAGAGAGCGGAGAGCTGCTCGGCGCGTTCCAGGGAGCGCAGCTCTTGCTTACGAAATTCCGCTGCGCGCAAATACTGGGAACGAGCTTCACTGCTGGAGGCATCGGCCTGCTTTTCCAAGCGGGTTATATCTCGCTCAATTTCGTGACGGTTGGTGCTTTCCAAAAGCCCTGCCACCCGCTGCTCTTTCTGTAGCAGCTCGTAGTAGCGGGAAAAAGCCCGCATGGCTTGGTCGACAATCTCCTGCTGCACCGGAGTGCGGCTGGCGTCACTTCGCTTCATTTCGTCGAAGAAATCCTTTTGGGTAGCTTGCATCCGCCGTAATCGGTCTCTTTGAAAAGTGGGACGACCCCGGGAGGAAAGAAGGCTGCGTTCCTGAGCTCTCAACTTCGCCCTGGCTAAGTCCACCTGGGTAGTACGCCAACCGCTGACTAGCTTATTTTGGAATCTTTCGCTCCGGGCCTCCACCATGGCTACCATGGCGGTGAGGACTACAGCCATCATCAAAGCAAGAGCATCTTGGTTAACAAACCGGAAGAAGCGAACAAGGTTAAGAGGCCAGTAGAGAAAATTGACCAACATAGAGCTCAGAGGAAAAGACGCAACCAGGGTCATAAGTACCCTGGGTTGCGTTAAAAGTGTCTTGAACCAAAACCCTACAGAGGGCTTATCGGTCATACCTTCTCGCCCATTTCCTGTTTGATCTTCTCCAAACGCTCTTGCACCTGCTGCTGACTTTCGGTAACTGCTACGGCAACTGCTTCCGTGGGACGCACCACTCCACTCTCTATTTCCCGTTTGAGCTCCAGCACCCTATCCTTAGCTGCAGCATTAGACAACTCCGTATTCAGTCGCTGCATCTCCAAGCTGGCGGATACCCCTCCCATTTCGGCAATAGCGCCTGCCCGGGCTTGCTTTTCCTGAATTTTTTCCCGAGCCCGTTCCCAGGCTTCATTGGAAGTCTCCAGAGAAATGCCAGAAAGAGCGGCGTTTAAGCGTTCGGTAATTTGCGCCTGCTTCCACTGGGTTTGCAGTTGAATCTTTTCCCGGTATTTAGCCTGCACCTGCTCTTCAAAGAGCTTAACCTGTTGCTTGACCGTCTCTGAGGCGATAAGCGCCTGATCGAACTGGACTTGCAGGGAGTTAACCGTGCTTTCTACTCCGATAAGTTGCTTCATCAACTGCTCTGCTAAATCGTCACGTCCCATACGCAAAGCCTGCCGGATTTGGGCATTCAGGTCGTTTTGTTTGGCTTTCTCCTCTTGCAACATCATTTCAATTTGGTTTTTTTGCTGAACAACGGAGATCGCTTGTTGGCGCACCTGTTTCAGCTTCTCACGTAGCTCGTTCTGTGCTGCTTCCAAAAGAGCATTAGGGTCTTCAAATTCGCTGACCTTAATACCGAACCAGCCTTTAATCGTTGTCCAGATGCGGGCAAACAACCCCATCTCCGTTCCTCCTTTACTTCGAAAACCTACTCTTTATTCTCTCCTGAAAGAGCTGTGGCGACTTCGCCAATGAGAGCGCCGACAATAACCCCGGGAATACCCCGCAGGAAAAAGCCTACTGCCGCTCCCACCAGGGTGTTCCCAGCCAAGCGGGGTTTGGTGACATCGATGCCGATGGTGGTTACCTCTTTGTCTTCAATCTTTTGCTTTTCGATACGCAACATGGAAATCACCTCGTTTTAATAGTTTAGGGGATTACTTAGACTTGGAACCGTTAGGCCAATCTTCGTGGGGTAAGGGACGTTGTTCGTAAGCCATAACTTCCAGCAGACCGCGCTCCTCTAGCTTAGCGGTGGTCTCTTGGGGTTCTTTACGCTTAAGAGGAATTTCATCTACCGTAGCCATACGCAGGAGAAAGCGGGAAACCATAATGGCATCTAACATAATCGCCCGGCTGTTGATTTTGTCAATAGTATCCCAGTAGGTATGCCCATACCCCCGGGGAGCCCCTGAGGAACCACTGGGGTTACTGGAGGAATATGATCCCGCCGGAATACCAGCGGCTGCAAAGGGATACATATCGCTGTAGATACTGATCGAATCTCCCAAACGAACATGCCCTTCACCCATGGAGGCAAAGAGTTGCCGTAGCCATACCAGATCTTGCGACCACCCCTGAAGCGCCATCCGACCAAAAAAGCCTCCCCCGGCACCATCCAGATTGAGCATGAAAACAATATTTTCCCCGGCGTGGGCTTTAACATAGGCATCGGAACCCAGCAAGCCCATCTCTTCCTGAGCGAAGCCGATAAAGCGGATAGTCCTGGTAAGCTTACCTTTAAACTGAGCCATAGCTTTCGCCGCTTCCCAAATGACGGCAATGCCGGAGCCGTTATCTACCGCTCCTTGGCTGATGTCGTGACCGTCGTAGTGACCGCCTACCACAATGATTTCTTCGGGAAGTTGGCTGCCCTTAATTTCACCTATCACATTGTAGCTGGTGGTGGTAATGGCATCGTTGTCCGAGGTAATGGTAAGAGTAACTGTTTTTCCACCTCGAGCCAGCCGTTGCAGGGTCATACCATTTTCCAGAGAGACCGAGATAACTGGAACTTCACATAGCCTACCAAAGCGAGCGGAACCGGTTTCCGGCAAGCCGCCCCCTTCGCCACGCATCCAGATAAAGCCGGCAGCTCCTCCCTGTAAGGCGCGACCTAGCTTCTCACCCCGGTGCATCCCCCGATGATAAAAGGCGGGGTTAGCGGTACTCACCATGACGATAGCACCTTGGAGCTTAGCGGCATTATCGGCATATGTTTGGGGATCGCCATCTCCCAGATATACCAAAGGTCCGGTTACCGTACCTGGGGGGCAGTTCGGAAGTGCAATACACTCAATTTCCAGCTGTTGAGGCTCTTCCACTTTTAGAGAAGTGTTTTTACGCATCCAGTAAGGAGCGGTAAAGCCTTCGGTCCAGGCGGCATCTAAACCATACTCTAAAAGCTTGTCTTTAAGGTATACAGCAGCATTTTGCTCCTCCGGCGAGCCGCCAAAGCGTGCGCCGTGCAGGAGGCAAAGCTCCTCATTAAAGGCACCGCCCTGGGAGGAAGCATACAACTTGTTAAGAATTAAGGGGTCTAGCTCGGTATAGAAAGAGCTATCCTGTAGTTTAGCCATCCCCAACCCTCCTTTTTCTGTTATTATTCTCTTTACAGGTCATAAATCCTTCAGACTGCAGAAAAACCGCTTTCCTGTTCTTGGTTTCCTACCTAAATAATCTCATGCAAGAACACCTCTTACTTCGCCGCAGAACGCACTCTTAAGGGGAGAGGCTAAAAACTTTGTCTTCCGCCACAAATCCTTTTTTTAGGGAGCAAAGGAGTCGGAGACGGTTAAAGCGAAGTAGAGGTAAACTGAACCTACGAATATACAACTCTGGAGGTGTTTTTTGTGCCACGGAAAATCCCTATTGTCTTCGACCAATACTACACCTATGCTGAAATCACCGCTTATGTCAAGGATGTCTCCGCAGCTCACCCGGAGCTGGCTACCCTGGAAGCGATCGGCAAAAGCTACCAGGGGCGCGATATCTGGGCGCTTACACTTACCAACTTCGCTACCGGTTGTCATCACGAAAAACCAGCCATTTACATCGAAGGCAACATCCATGCCGGTGAGGTCACCGCTGCTCAAACCGTCCTTTGCCTGGTGGATCACCTCCTCTCCAAATATGGCGAAGATGAGCTGGTTACTCGCCTCCTGGATACCCGTACCTTCTATGTAGTCCCCCGAGTCAATCCGGACGGTGCTGAGCTTTATCTCACCACCCCCACCCAACTGCGCTCCACAGTCCGCCCCTGGCCTGAGCCAGATATTGCCGATTGGCCTGGACTGCATTCCCAGGATATCGACGGCAACGGCTTTATCCTGCAAATGCGTGTAAGAGACGATAAAAAAGGCGAGTGGAAAATCAGCCATAAAGATTCGCGAGTGATGATCCCCCGTCAGGCTGCCGACTACGGCGGACCTTACTACCGCCTCATGCCCGAAGGGTTAATCCAAGAGTTCCAGGGTGAGCCTTTCCCCATTGTCCGCTCCCCCTTCGGCATCGATATGAACCGCAACTTCCCCTCCAACTGGGATCCTTCCTTGGGTACCGGTAGCGACTACCCTACTTCCGAGCCGGAAGTCCGTGCCATCGTCGAATTTATCACCAAGCGCCCCAATATCGGCTTGGTTAACTCCTTCCATACCTCAGGCGGCTTCTTCTACCGCAACCCCTATCAATACGGTGACGACAAAATCGACCAGGGAGACCTACGCGCCATGCGGGAAATCGCCCGGGAAGGCACCAAAGTCACTGGCTATATCGATGTCAAATCCTCCAACCGGGCTTGCTTGCCGGAGTGGATGTATGAACACCACGGCGTTATTGGCTACACCACGGAGTTATGGGACAGAAATGGTCAAGCCGGCATCAGCCGTGCCGAAGCCAGCGGCGCTAACGATGCCGAAAAGCGGGAGGATCTGCAGGTTAAACTCTTAATGTGGAACGACCGGGCTCTTGCTGGCAAAGGCTTCTTCCCTTGGACACCATTCAACCACCCGCAACTGGGCGAAGTAGAAATTGGCGGCTGGAACCCGAAGTATGGGCAGCAGAACCCTCCCCACTTCCTACTCCCTGGAGAGTGCCATAAAAATGCTATCTGGGCACTGCGCCAGGCTGCCTGTCTCCCGGAAGTAGAAATCAACTCCGTCACCCCAAAACAGTTGGAAGAAGGCTTGTGGCAGATAACC
>WREE01000120.1 GCA_009779515.1 Symbiobacteriaceae bacterium | reverse complement strand
CCTTCTCCCCCACGGGAGAAAGCTATGTGGATGTTCTCACCGAGAGCGATCTGCCTCCGGTAGCCACTCTACATCACTTGCCCAAGAGCACTTCCTACCCTCTGGTGACCTGTGATATAGGGCGTTTGGAGGCGATCGGCTACACCCAACCCCAACGTTTCCATCTGAAGGGCGCCGATGGCAGCAGCGACATCTATGGCATAATCCTCATGCCGACAGTAGCTCAAGGCGAAAAGCTGCGCCTGGTGGAGTATATCTACGGTGGCAACCAAACTGCCGTTGTCCCCCACACCTTTTATAGCGTGCTACAAAGTGGCTTCATCCAAAGCCTCGCTGCTTTAGGGTTAGCGGTGATCGTTATCGATGGACGAGGGACGCCACTCAGGGGTAAATCCTTCCACGACCACTGCTACCAGAATCAAGGTGCCTGTGCCGGGATAGAAGATCATGTGGCGGTAATTCGGCAGTTGGCGCAGCTCTATCCCCAGTTGGACTGCAGCCAGATTGGGGTCTGGGGTCATAGCGGAGGAGGTTTTGCTACCCTCCACTGTATGGTCAAATACCCCGATCTCTATGCTTATGGGTTATCTTCGGGAGGGAATCACGCTCAGGAAATTTATACTTCCCATTGGTCGGAACGCTATATGGGTACCTTCGATCCCCAAATATGGGATGCGCAACGGGCTGAACACCTGGTCGCCAACTTAACCGGAAAGCTGTTTCTCCTCCATGGTGAGATGGATGACAATGTCCACCCTGCAAGCACCATGCGGATTGTCGACGCCTTAATCAAGGCGGACAAAGATTTTGAATTCCTGATTATGCCTAACCTGCACCATGCTTTAAGACCTTCCCCTTACTACCGCCGCAAGATCCTGGAATTCTTTAACCGCCACCTACTGGAGCAGTAGAAAGCTGAAGCTGACAGCTGATGTTTATAGGCACCTGTACTGTTAGCTATTATTTTATCCCGGTTCAAAGAAGGAAAACTCTTTCTCCATGCGAAAGTGTAACACAAAATAAATACTTGGGGGGTAACGCCTAATGGACAACGAAATGATCGCCAAAATCGACCAACTCTTTGCTCAATGGCAGGAAGGGCTCTGTCCCGGTGGGCAGGTTTCTGTCCGTTACAAAGGGGAAATGGTTTATGAGCGTTGTTTTGGCTACGCCAACGTGGAACTGGAAGTTAAAGTCAGTCCGCAAACCGTATTCCACGTAGCTTCGGTCTCTAAGCAGCTTACCGTTATGGCTCTCATGCTTCTCTACGAAGACGGTTTAGTCGACCTGGATGCCGACATACGCACCTACATCCCCGAGCGGGTCAACTTTCCGCAAAAGGTAACCGTGCGTCAGCTCATGAACAATGTCAGCGGTGTGCGTGATATCTGGACTTTGCAAGGCTTAAGAGGAACCCGTATCGACGATACCATCACCCAGGAAGATGCTTTAAAAATCATTGGCAACCAAGCCGGGCTCAACTTCGAGCCGGGAGCGCAATACATGTACTCCAACTCTAACTTTGTCCTCATCGCCGAAATAGTGGAAAAGCTCAGCGGTAAATCATTTAATGAGTTCCTTAAGGAGCGCGTCTTTACCCCCCTAGGCATGACCAGCACTTGTGTACGTGAAACCTACTGGCAGCTCATCCCCAACCGAGCTACTTCCTATCGAGATATGAGCACCCACTTCCTGCACAATGTCCTCAACTACGGCACTTATGGTGCCACTTCCCTCCACACCACGGCCACCGACTTCCTTAAATGGATGGAAAATTATAAAAAGCCCACCATCTGTAAACCCGAGACCCTGGAAATTATGAAAACTCCGGCTATTTTAAACGATGGCAAGCCCAGCACCTATGCTGGCGGACTCATGGTAGGTGAGTTGGAAGGGCATAAGTATATCCAGCACAGCGGCAGCGATGCCTCCTTCCGTGCCCATATGATCTCCTTCTTAGACGACGACCTGGAAATGGTTATCTGCTCCAACACCGGCAATATTCCTCTGGGGAACCAGTGTATGCAAATCGCTCGTTATATTTTCGGACTAGAAACCCCTCTACCTGAACCGAAGGAAGAGTTCCCCTACCAGGTAGACGACTTTGACTTAAACGATGCTCCCGGCTTCTATTTCTCCAAACCACCGGAAATTATGGGGATTAACATTATTAAAAAGGGAGACGAACTCTTTGTCCAGGAAGGGTATGGCTTAGTCCAAATCCACCAGGTTAAAGGTAACCTCTTTAAAATGGGAAGAGGAAACTCCCACATCTACCTGGGGAACAAACCCGCTATGCAAGGAATGATGGGGCGGGATGTTCCTTTAACCAAAGGGAGCGAAGTCCCGGAGGATACTAACTATCTCTTTGACTACGAAGGGGTTTACGAAAACGAGGAAATTGACACCCAGTATACTGTTTTTGAAGATGAAGGGTTATTATACCTAGACCACTTCCGCAACCATCGCTCCCGCCTCTACTGCTACCAGCGCGACTACTATGTCACCGCTGGCAACCGTACCCTGGGGATCGAGTTTATGCGCGGTTCCGGCGGAGCAGTGCTAGGCTTTAAAATCCACGCTGGTCGAGTCATCAACATAGGGTTTTCGAAAATCGAGTAGCATATTCAAAAAGGAGATGAGAACTTGCTAACGGATTATTTTACGGGCAAAGGGATTAACTTCCCTCCCCAACCCACTGAGCTGCGCACCCAGAGGAACACCACTCGCAACGTGAACTTGCTTTCCGGCAACCTGGTTAGTAACAGCAAGCAGGTTGCTGCCGGCGTCTCAGCCCGAGTCTACGACCATGGGGTCTATGGTTTCGCCTCCATTGCCGACTTTTCTCCGGAATCTATTAACCTAGTCCTCAAAGATGCTGCCGATAATGCTTCTTTCCTGGGTAGCAAAGCCGGCACCGAACTGGGAGTTTTACCTCCCCTGGCACCGGGGAGTAACTTCCCTTTGGTCATTGAGCCTGAGTTCTCCCAGAAAATCATGATCGACTTCCTCAAGGAGCTGGATGCTCATCTCAAAGCCACCTATCCCGGCTTAGCCGGACGTTCGGTTTCAGCAAACTGTCTAGATATGGAAAAGTTCCTTTACGCTTCTAACGGAGGCGCCACCCCCATAATTACCAGCCACTCCATGGTACCCCGTGCCATCGTCCGCGTCTCGCTTACCGTGCGCGACCCGGCTGGAGCTCCGATCAACCTGGGGCGGGTTTACGGCGGCTTTGGTTTCTTCCCCGACCACTTCGCCGACCCTTCCCAACTCTACGAAGATATTAACGACCTCTACGAGCGGGCTATGAAAAAACGGGAAGGTGTACATGCCAGCGCTGGTACTCATCTTGTCATTATGGGACCCGACCTAGCCGGCATCCTGGCTCATGAGGCAGTGGGGCATACCGTAGAATCCGATGTCGTCTTGGGGGGCTCGGTGGCTGCTCAGCTCATGAATCAGAAGGTGGCTTCGGAGTTGGTAACCCTGGTCGACTTTGCGCACACCGTCAACGGTGAACTGGCTCCCGTGCCGGTATACGTGGACGATGATGGCATTATCGCTAAAGATATTGTCCTCATCGAACAGGGTATCCTGAAAGCTTACATGCACGACCGGGCTTCTGCTAAGCGGATGGGCTACGAGCCCCATGGCAATGCTCGCGCTTTTGCTTACTACGATGAGCCTCTGGTGCGGATGCGTAACACCGCCATCCTCTCTGGTACTTCCAAGCTCGCCGATATGATCGCCTCCGTAGAGGACGGTTACTACCTGGTGCGTTCCAGCAACGGTCAGGCTGACGCCACCGGGGAGTTTATGTTTGGTATTGCCGAAGGTTACGAAATTAAAGGTGGCAAGATAGCCAGAGCTATCAGAGATACCACCATTTCTGGAGTTGCCTTCGAAATGCTGAAATCTGTCGATATGGTCTCTGACGATATGGTTTGGTCTTGCTCTGGCATGTGCGGTAAAAAGCAATCTATCCCAGTAGGGATGGGCGGCGCCGCCGTGCGTTGCTATATCAATATTGGAGGGAGGTAGCCTGATGAAGTATCGTGAAGCTGCCGAATACGCTTTAGACGCCATGAAGAAAAAGGGTGCCCAGCTGGTAACCATCTCTGCCAGCGAAGGTTACACCGATGAACTCAACGCCCACACCGGTGAGTTTGACCTCTACCGCAAACTGTATAACTCCGAAATAAGCCTAGTCGGTATTAAAGATGGCAAGAAGGGAACGGCTACGGTATCCAACCTGGACAAATCCACCATCGATGAAGCCGTAGATACCTGTATCGCCGCCGCCAATGAAGGAACCGCTGATGATGCCTTCGCTATCGCCGAGTTTGTCGCCAAGAAGGAGTTTTCCGGGGGAGTACTGGTGGGGGATCGGGAAGAGCTCTTCCACCGCATTAAAGAATTCATGACCGTCTTAGCCCAAGAGTATCCCAAATTAAACTTGCGGCAAATGATCGGGCTCTATACCCGTACCGATTCTGTCCTCTTAAACTCTAACGGGGTAGATTTTACCAACTCCCGAGGGTATTATACCTACAGCAGCACCTTTTCGGGGCAAGATGAAGGGTTATCCACTTCCTTCGCCAGCTATCGCTCCCGCTTCCAAGATTTAAACACACCTTTTATCGACATGGGTATGCAGCGGATTATGATCGAAAACTCCCTGCAGAGCTTTGCCGCGCAAACTGTAGCCGGCAAGTATACAGGCACAGTTATTCTCACCCCCAGCTGCGTAGGAGGGCTTATCGGCTCCATGCTGCAACGTTTTGCCGGGGAAAGTGGTGTGGTGGAAGGGACTTCCATTTGGAAGGATAAGCTGGGCAGCCAAGTGCTTCACCCCTCCCTTACCTTAGCCTTTAAACCTTGGGATCCCCAAATTGTCTGCGGCGAGCGTTATACCAGCGACGGTTACGAAAGTGTCGATACCACAGTAATTAAAAACGGCGTTTTAGAAGCCTTCCTACTCTCTTTGTATGGAGCCAAGAAGTCTGGTCAGAAGCGAGCCGGTACTCTTTCTGGCAGTATGGTTATCGAAGCGGGGGACAAACCGTTAAACGATATTATCGGCGCTATTGACAAAGGGCTCATGGTCTACCGCTTCTCGGGTGGTAACCCTGCCGGCAACGGCGACTTCTCGGGTATTGCCAAAAACAGCTTTGCCATCGAAAACGGTAAAATAGCCGGAGCAGTGAGCGAAACCATGATAAGTGGCAACTTGGAAAAGCTGTTCCAGAATGTGGTGGCTATCTCCTTAGAGCGAATTTGCGAAGGCAACTCGGTTCTCCCTTGGATTGCCATCGATGGGGTAACTGTTTCCGGTTCCAAAGCCTAGAGTAAAAGTAAGACAAGCCGAGGAATATATGGTATATTTCCTCGGCTTTTTGAATTTATGTTTGGCAGGTGATTATTTGGAGTTAGCAACCGTGCTGTCGGCCACCAGGCTTCACATCAATAGTGAACGTTTGTGGCAGAGACTACAAGAGATGGGTAAAGTCGGTTGGCAAGAAGGTGGTCTTTACTGTATGGCTTACAGTGAAGCCGAAAACCAAGCGTATCATCTTCTGGCAGAGTATATGCAGGAAGCTGGATTAGCCGTCCACCGTGATGGCGCCGGCAATATTATCGGTCGCCGTGAAGGTATGACCCTAGGACCAGTGGTCATCAGCGGCTCACACTTGGATTCCGTTTACGGCGGCGGTATCTTTGACGGTCGTTTGGGAGTCCTGGGCGCTCTGGAAGCAGTCCAAACCATCAGTGAGTTGGGAATGACCACCCATTACCCTTTAGAAGTGCGAGCTTACCGTAACGAGGAGGGGTGCCGCTTTAACCCCACTGCTTCCGGAGCCGGTATGATCACGGGAAAAACTAACCCTAAAGTTGCCGCGAGCGTCGACCGCGATGGTATTACTTTCGCCCAGGCTTTAGCTCAGTGTGGTATCGATTTGGCTAAAGTCCAGGAAGCAGTTTTACCCCCACACTATGTACAAGCTCATTTAGAACTCCATATTGAGCAAGGGGCTGTGCTGGAAGGTTTGGGCTTGCCTGTAGGTATTGTCACCGGGATTACCACCAGTATGCGTGGCGAGTTCATAGTCCGAGGGCGCTCCGGTCATGCGGGAGCCACCCCTATGAGTTTGCGCTACGATGCTTTAACCGCCGCAGCCGAAGTTATCCTCTGCATCGAGCAACTGGCGGGAGAAGCCGATGCTTGCGTAGCCACCGTGGGGCGCATTGCT
>WREE01000119.1 GCA_009779515.1 Symbiobacteriaceae bacterium | reverse complement strand
GTAACTGTTATAGGCTTCCACCGTGGTCTGGGTAGCGCCATCTAGGTTATACCAGCCACCTGTAGCGACTTCAAACTGCATAACTACGCCATCTTTAACAAAGTAGTAAGATCCGGCTGCCAGCTCCACCGCTGCTTCATCAGCGGCTCTTAACCCTTCCAAGTAGGCTTGATAAGCGGTAACATCCGTGGGAGTAGCGCCATCTAAGTCATACCAACCATCACTATCTACCGTAAAGACAAAGACTTGACCGTCCTTGGTAAAATAGTGGGTGCCGGCAGTCAGCTCGATACCATCATTGGCAATAGCCAAACCGTCCACATAGCTGTTGTATGCCTCTGAGGTAGTCTCGGTAGCCCCATCCAGGTTGTACCAGCCGTCCTCGGCAACTTCAAAGACGAAGACGCTGCCGTCTTTCGCGAAGTAGTGGGTGCCGGCGGTAAGATTACATGCTCCTTCATCGGCTTCTCGTAACCCTTCGATATAGGCGGTATAATCGGACGCCTGAACCTCTTCTGCTCCTGCCAGGTTATACCAGCCACCTTCGGTAACCTCAAAGATAAATACTTCACCATCCCGGGCAAAATAATGGGTGCCGGCAGTGAGCTCTTTACCTCCCCGCGCAATAGCTAAACCTTCAATATACTCATTATAGTTGGCTTCCTCCACCAGAGTTGCCCCTTGTAAGTTATACCAACCATCTGTTTCCACCACAAACATAAAGACTTTGCTACCATCATCAAAGTAATGGGTTCCGGCTTCCAGGTTAATGGAAGCAGTATCTGCCACCCGCAGAGCTTCAATATAACTGGTATACTCGTCTTCGGCTACGATACCGGCACCACCGAGATCATACCAACCAGCTTCCGTAACCACAAACTTGAAGACTCTCTCTCCGTCGTTGAAGTAGTAAGTCCCAGCATCTAACTCTATGCCGCCTTCATCAACAGCCAAACTCTCCACATATGCCTGGTAAGCTTCGGCACTGGAAAGCATAGCCCCTTCCAAGTCATACCAATCTGCTGTAGCCACATCGAACTTAAAGACCACGCCATCTTTAACAAAATAGTGCGTCCCAACTTCTAAGTTAACGGCTTCGCTGTCGGCTGCTCTTAAGCTCCTAATATAGGAAGTATATGCCTCTTCTTCGACTTCGGTAGCTCCCGCTAAGTCATACCAACCGGGAGAGGAAACATTAAAGGCAAAGACCACTCCATCTTTGATGAAGTAATGGATACCGGCTGCTAAATCGCTACCACCGGCTTCCACCGCCAGACTTTCAATATAAGCACGGTAAGCCTCGGGGTCGGAGGGGTTGGCACCCTCCAAATTATACCAGCCGCTGCTTTCCACGTTGAAGATAAAAACGACACCATCTTTAGCGAAATAATAGGAACCAGCAGCCAGTTGGACTGCTTCAGCATCTTCGGCTCTTAAGCTCTCTTGGTAGGCAATATATGCCTCCTCATCGACTTCGGTAGCCCCTTCCAGGTTGTACCAACCGGCATCAACGACATCAAAATGGAAAACTTCACCGTCTCTTAAGAAATAGTGGCGACCAGTCTCCAGATTGAAAGCTCCTTCCTCCTGGGCTACATTTTCCAGGTAGGACTGGTAATCAGCAGCAACAGCAAAAACTGCTCCTTCAGGCAAATGGCTCAAACCAGACTCCTGGCAAACCACCTTGTAGTATACTCCATCCAGCTCGTAGTAATAAACATCGTCTATTTCGGCGTAGAAGCCACCCTCGATTTCTCGCACACTATCTACATAGGCGTTGTAGGCATCTTCCGTGGCAGGCACAGCCCCTTCGGGGAGATGGTAAAGACCATTGTTGACCAAGACAGCCTTGAAAACCACATCATCGACTATAAAATAGATAACTTGCTCAGCCTCACCGTAGAAACCGCCCTCTCCTTCACGGAGGGTATCGATATAGGTGTTGTAGGCATCGCTATTGGAGGCTAAAGCAGACTCAGGTCGGATATACCAGCCGGAGCTGTCGATTTCGACTTTATAAACCACGCCGCCCACTTCATAGTAGTAGGTAGTTCCGGCATCGAGGTAAAAGGCACCACTCGCCTCGGCTTCCTGAGCAACCTCGTTACTGTCTAAGCTGCGCACCCGGGAACTGGTGGCAGAAGGCTCACTCACCTGGGTAACTTGCCCTGACATGGCTTGTAACCAGTCCACAACCTCAGGGGTGATTTCGCCGGACATCAGCCAGTTAACGACACCTGGTGCCAAGTCGCTGGCAGAAAGCCAGGTTATCACTTCGGCAGGTAAACGGTCATCGGCAGCAGCCAGCCATTGAATCTGTAAAGGAGTTAGCTCTCCACCGGTGTTATAGCCACTCATAGCGGCACTAGCTAGAGCAGCCAGAGCTTCGCTCTCACTATGAAGCTGGGTGTAACCGGTAAGTTCGTAAAGGGAAGGATCGCTGACGATTATCCGCTTAACTTCGCCCGTGGCTTCGTTATGGTAGTAGTAAGTTCCCGCCTCATCGATGAAAATATAACCTTTAATTTCGTAGTCATCCAGGGTTTGATGTTGCAAAGCCAACAAGGCTTCTTCAGCCGTGGTGAACATCGTGTAGTCGGAGAGATTAAAGAGGGAGGGCTCAGCTACGTCAATTTTAATAATCGTGCCATTGACATTGTGGTAGGCATAAAACGTGCCTACTTCCTCCAGATAGGTAAAGTGATCTACCTCGTAGGTGTCAATAGCTTGGTCTTGCATTAAAGCCAGGGCGGCAGCTTCGTTATCGATTTGGCTGTAGCCTTCCAGACTGTACATTGAAGGTTCATCCACCACAATACGCACGATGGCGCCGGTAGCATCACTCTGGAAATAATAGACTCCCTGTTCGGTGAAATAGGTGAAACCGCTGGCGGTATAATCCTCAATGGTCTGATCTTCCAGCGTAGCCCTAGCTTCACCGGGGGTCAGAATAGTAGCATCCGGAGGGATTTCGTAACGTCCTTCGGCAGAGATGGCAGCAGCATAAATAATCCCATCTTGCTCGTAATAAATGGTATAACTATCTCCCGTTAGGACATTGTCGGGAATGGTGATAGTCCCGTCTTCGTTAAGGGTAAGTTCTGCCGGCACCCCATGCACTGCTGATACCGAAGCAACAGGAGAAGCCACACTGGCTATGTTGGCAATTACTACTTCATCAAAGATAACCGTAACGCTGACGTCGGAAGCCAGCTGGGTAATTTGGTCTAAATTTTCCTCTTCCTCGGCTGCTAAGGCATCTGTCTCGACAGCTATCTTCTCCTCTTGGTCGAAGTTCGTCTCGCTCTCCTCAACCTCTTGCTCTGTAGCAGTTTCATCTGCTTCTTCCCTGACTTGGATCTCTTGGTCTTCTGCTGTCTCCTGGATAACTTCGGCAGTTTCCTGAACTGCTTCATCTAACTCAGCGGTAGTTACGTCATCTACTAAGCCATACTCTGCTTCTTCTTCCGGAACACCGACATCGAGAGTAGCTTCGGCAGCAGGAACAGCATCGTCGGCAAAAACATTGTTGGGAACAACACCCATCATCATCGATATAGAGGTGGTTACTCCCAGAGCTTTCCGTAAAACCTTGATCTTGCGCTTCACAGAGGTACCTCCTTAAAATATGGAATACAATATGTAGTGGGCTTCCAAGACTCAACCTATGCCGCAGTGGTAAAAGGGTAAAAAATAAAAACCTGGTTGAGACTTCACCCAGCACAGTATATACCATGACAATGACATTCCAATGTTATGCTGCTTTCATTTTAGTTTCATGAGGGTTTTTTTTTAGAAAAGTGGCAGGATACATCCAGCTGTATCTGCCACCCTACCTGAAACACACCTTTTTCAGGTGTTTACGCACCTGCTTCTAGCTCTCCCAGAGTTTTTAGGTTGCTAAGTTTAACCGGCACCCACCTGAGATACGGAAAATTGAATATCGATGGCGACGCCACTGATGGCTGCCAAAAAAAGATGCTTGACACGGGAAAGAGCAGCTTCAGCATTTTCCGGCTGGTAGGCGGAGAGCATCAGCAAAAATTGATTCTTGGTATATTGGGTGACAATGTCTCCTCGACGCAAAGTGCTCATCATGCAATGGCGCAGGGTAAACATAGCCTGGCGCAGCACTTGGTTGTCATCTCTGCTACCCCCAGGATGCGGAAGCTCTTCCAGAGTTACGGTAATCAGAGCCAGAAAGACCGGGAAGCGCATCCGCTCTTCGGCACGTTTGTCGATAACGTAAATTTGGTTGAAGATATCTACCGTACAGAAGTAAGCGCCGCTGCGGGAAATCTCGCCGTCTAACACGCCCTTAATGTTGTCCAAATTCTCCTGTTCCTCGCTGCTCTCCCAAAGGCCACGAAACTGAGCGAGAAAGTCCTCGGAGGGTTCAGCACCTAATTCCTGCTGCACTTGGGTTAAGAAGCTATCGTAGTGCTTTTTGGCAGCTATAACTTCACCCTGGAGATAGAGGGTGCGGATTATTCTTTCGTGGAGAACCTCTTCAAAGGGTTCGTAGTTTATAGCTTGGGTGCTAAGCTCGATAATTTCGTTCATTAAGCCATGTTTGCTGTAAAGAGCGCATAAATCACCCAAGGCTTTGAGATAAAGGCGCTTGTAGTAGTTAGCCACCGAGAGGATCCACATCTCCCCAGCGTTCTCTTCCAGGTAAGAACCGTTATAAAGCTCTACTGCCTGTTTGAGCAGAAAGATTTGGGCTTCATCGTTATCGGCTGTCTCCGCCTGCTTAATTAGGTTTTCAAAATCGAGAACATCCAGCGAGATTTGGACTTGGGGATTCCATTGATAACTGTTCCCCAAGTAGAGGATGCAATTACGCTCTTCACCATCAGCCGTGAGCAAGCGTCTTAAGCGGGCAAGGAGCATATCTAGAGAGCGCTGGGTATCTTCAGGTTCATCGGCACCCCACAGAGTGCGCACTAAGGCATCCGCAGGCACAGGTCGGTGGCGGCTAGTGATGAGACGCTTAAAGAGCTTCCACACCCTTTGGGTGCGACCGGATTCGCTAGAAACTAGCATATCTCCCAAATGGACGGAGAATTTTCCTAAAGTCTTAATGGTAACCGGTTGGGTCATACTGCCACTCCTTTGCTTAAGTTAGAAACCTTTACCTCCGCCGCCATGGGACCGCCCTGAGGAAGAGGAGTGAGTCGTGGAACTACCGCTACTGCTGCTACTGCTGCTGCTTCGGGGAATGGGGCTGCTGCTGGTATGAGAGCTGATGAAACGGTCGACTACCTGGGTAAGCTTTATGGGGCTACTCATATAATTTATACCGCTAGGAGCAGGAGCTAAACTGCGCTTGTGGCTAGTAACCATAAATATCATAATTATTAGGGTGATAATTAAAGAAGAAAGGGCGCTGCGTCCTAAAATTTCGCGCCAATAACGCGAAATGAAACCGTCGTCAGGCACTTCTTCCCGGATGCCATAGCTGCCGGGGTCACCTTCGGTAACGATAACCGTGGACGGTTGCTCCCGGGAAAGGCGAGATGCCGCATCTTGCAAAAAGTGCCGAGCTCCCCCGGCAAAGTCGCCACCACCCAGATAAGGAATAATTTCATCCAGCAGACGATCGATAATATCATCGGAGTAGTAGTAGATCGCCGCACCGCTGGTGCTAATATAAACAATGCGCGACTCCATATCGATAAGGAGCAAGGCACCGTCGTAATCATCGCCCATACCAAAGCCGTTGTAATCGAAAAAATCGTCGGCGTATTCCCGGGTACGTAAACCTTTGAGATCTGTAGTGGTGACAACAACTAAATCTTGCTTGACTTGGGCGATAACCTTATGGGCAAACTCCTCCAGCTCTGTACGCTCCTTGGCGCTAAATAAAGCGGCAAAGTCGTGAACCTTAGTTTCGCTTTTCACCCTAGGGACAGGAGAAGCAGCGGCGACTTGCCAGGAGGTAAGAAGCAGAATTAGCAGTAACAGGAAAATAAAGGGGCTTTTATTTCTCATAAATTAAATCCTCCCAGCAGTACAAAGGATGCTACCAGGATGACCATAAAGAGTATTACCGCCCAGGAAGCCACTCTGCCGTTGTTCATAGGAAGCCTTCCCACCCACTTCCCGGACTGACCATTCATAGCCAGTAAAAAGGTTTCGTTGTGGTATTTTGCCGCCAACAACCAGACCGGTAGGAGGACATACTCGTATTTCAGATCACGGCGAGTAGCCAGGAAACTGCCCTGAGAGAAGGTGCTATAACCGTTAACCTCTCCACGTATGG
>WREE01000118.1 GCA_009779515.1 Symbiobacteriaceae bacterium | reverse complement strand
CTTCAACACTGGTTGGTCATCTTCCTTCTAATCGATGGAGACTGCCTTGATGACTAAAGATGTGGTGGTAACTATGATAGTTACGAATATAGTAAAGAAAAATAGCTAAGGAGGATGAAGTATGAAAATTGTGGTCATCACAGGTAGTCCCCATGCCAGAGGAACCTCAGCTCTTCTTGCTGAGCGCTTTATCGCTGGTGCCGAGGCCGCCGGAAATGAGATCACCAGGTTCGACGCTGCTTTTGCTCAAGTGGCACCCTGTTTAGGTTGCGATCACTGCCGAGAAGACGGTACACTTTATCAATGTGTTCAGGTTGATGATATGCCTAAACTCAATCCTGCATTGCTCGCCGCAGAACTGATTGTGTTCGTCACCCCGCTCTATTACTTCGGCATGTCAGCACAGATCAAAACGGTTATCGATCGTTTTTATGCATACAACAGCAAGTTACGGAGTGGTAAACGCACCATGCTCCTGGCGACAGCGGCTGACGATGAGGAAAGCTGCATAGAAGCGCTGGTAGCGCATTACCGTACCCTGATCGGCTATATGCAGTGGCAGGATGGGGGTATTCTAACCGCCTTGGGTGTGGCTGTCCGAGCCGATATGGAAGGGAGCGCTTACCCTGAACAGGCTTATGCCATGGGCGTCAAGTTAGCAGAGCAGTAGCCAGGTCATAAAATCTAGATGAGCCGAAACGCCTTGTATAAAACAGGGTGTTTCGGCTCTAATTATACCGGTGGGTAGAGCAGTAATTCGTCCAGGAGTATGTTTTTAGGATGACTCTTTTTTGCTAATAAAACAGGAAAAGAGAACAACAGAAACGAAACGAGTGTTATTAATGAATAATTGATAAGGAGCTGGAATTTTATGAAGCGTATGTATGGTGAACCTTTCCCCAGCCTGGCACACAGATATATCTACTCCTTTATGATCGCCACCCCTGAAAAGGCTAACCCTGAGTGTGGTGTCGATGAAGACTCCCAACGGCAGTTCCAGTCGTTCCTGCGCTCGATGCTGGAGATACTTTATAGCGATCCCGCTCTGATCGGCATGCCGCTGCTGGAAGACAAACTCGCCGGTCAGGAAGAGAAAAGCGAACTGCAGCAGATGCGGTCGAAGATTGAAACCAAGTGGAATCAATTCATTGATTTTCTGGTTAAACTCGGCGTCGTTGGTCAAGTGGAGGGGGAGTCTCTGTTAGTCTCCGGTAGCGCGGTAAAAATCAAACCCCGTATTGGGCAGATGGAAGCCGTGGGGCTCCAGGTTCAGGTTCAGGGTACGGATTATCGTATAACCTGTCCCGATTTTCCGTGTATGTTTGCCGCTTATGTCTATCATGCCACCCGGCAGCGTAAACCAGGACGTGTGGCCAGAAGATCTTTTGCCATGGGTTACTCCGGTTGGCGAACGGAGACAGCCTTGGATTGCTACGGCTCATTCTATCCAGATAGCAGTTTTCTTAAGGCTGTGGAGGAGTACTGCCAGACCAATGGTTATACCTGCCTTAACGACGAGTGGGATAATCGCACAGTACGCTGGGAGAAAGATTACAAGCAGAGCAAGCGCATCATGTTTTCGGTATTTTCCGAGATCTGGAGACAGTATCAGGTGATGTATACCATTCGCGTCTCCGATTTTCACGCTGTCTTCGCCGAGTTTGAGAGTATGAGCGATGGACTCAGAGAGATGATCATGGAAAAAGCGTCTAAATGCTCCGGATGCAAGTACTGTATCCAGACAGATAAGACGGGTAGTAAGCCTTTAGCGGTCTCACATCTGCAGCATCGCGGGGTGACCAAAGCAGTTTGCAGCTATTATCCCTTCTGGGCTTTGCACGAAGTGAGTTCAGAGCGTGCAGAACAGCTCATTGAGTTGATGCAGATCGCCGACAGGGTGCTTACCGCAAAATATGGCTTACGCCGGAAATAGGTATGCAAGTGCTATGCACCTGAGGCTGTCTCGCCTTCAGAGTGCGCTCGTCGGCGAAGGAAGGTCTGTTCTCGTAATAAAGTTTGTTTTCCAGAAAAAAACCGTAGCGTCCAGAAACAACTTATTATTGAGTAAATATTTTGATAAGGGGGGCTCAAAATGCCTCAGCCGAGAGGACAAAACCGGAAAACAGGAGCTTTCATCGCGATATCTGTGGTGGTCCTGATCCTGGCTGCTGTTTTCTTCCTTCGCCCTAGCCCTGAAGGGGTAGTAGTGCCAGAAGAAGAGGAGCAGTGGAGTTATTTACCGAACCGCGCCTATATTATTGCCGCAACTGAGCCGGAGAGTCCGCAAACTCTTGCCGAACTGTTGCACAGCAGAGCTCCCAGTGTCGATACTTTCCTGCGCCATCCGGCTATTGCTCAGGAGCTGCTTAAGGCTACATCATGGACAGATATTGTGGATTCCCGCACAGCTTTATACAACCTGCGAGAACTGGATCGGCAGTTGGAAGAGATGCTACTGACAGAGTTTGAGTACCCGGAGTTTGCCGCTTACATTCCCCCCGAGGAGGGACTGTTAGCTCAAACCCTACGGGAGCTGCTAGCGCCAGAAACACCAGACCAGCCGCCGGTATTAACTCCCGTAAATTATAGTGTTAGTTTAACTACCACACCCCTTGAAAATTTAAAAGCCCAATATAATCTGCTCGAAGAACTAAAAGCGACAGTAGGCAAGCTCCTGGTGCCACCGACGGGAGATGGTGACGAACTAATACCTCAGGATATCCTCATCAACCTTAAAGGCGTCTGGCAAAGTCCCGGTGAAGCGCTACTTCACATGACCCCAGAAGGGGATGGCTTGCTTTATGACGGGTATACCTTGGCGCGCAGTATAGGTGGACAGGAAACAGTTATCGCTAGAGGCGTTGCTGCCGAAGAAGCTGGTATCAACGGCAACATCATGCGTAATGTTACCCGTGAACTTACGGGTGCCGACGGTGAAAAAGTCAGCAGAGATTTTGGCGCCTATATACAGGAGCTGTACAGACGAGCCCAGCTCACCCCTGCCAAGCTCGCGTTAATGGAGATAGAGAACAGCGCCGATTTCCGCCGCATCGTCTATAGTGCGGGAGCTTATGAGCCGACCAAGATATTGGACTCTGCCGACGCCTTCCACGCCCTGGGCACTGCCTGTATTACCGTGCCTGCCAACTTCATGGACAAGATGCCTGAGAGCGACAAGCTACATGCCACTCCTATTGTGGTTATGGGGCAGCAAGCATCCCGGTTATTGGCGGTTGATTATGTTAACAGCGCCTTGTCAGCAGCATCTATTTATGTACCGTCAAAACAGATGATGGGGATTGAGCGTTTCGGTCAACCGGGTGATATCCGCTATAATGCGGCAGCTGAGATACTGGCAGCGCGGCAACAAATTTCTACCATGAGTTATGTCGATCACGAGTTTGCCGAAGCTGCCGGGTTTTTCATCAGCGACGACCTTTCCGCCTTAGGCTTGCCTGACGGCGAGGTGGTTACCTATATCGCACGCGCCGGGGAAGTGGAGACGACCGTTACCGTAGTTATTGGTGAGGAAACCAACCTTACCATCCCCCAGGGTCTTGCCGGCTATGGCTATGATGGTGTGGTATCTCTGCGTTGGGACGATTTGAGCCTGGATACGGGGGCAAATCCGGTAGAGCAGGGCATTATAAGCGGCTACCATATTGAGCGACGCTTAAATGGTGAAAGCGAATTTCGACAGATTACCAACGAACCTGTGGTTATTAGCTATGTGCAAGACGAACGGACTTGGTTGCAAACAACCATATTTTTTCAAGATGAGGTGGCTAACGGTAGGACAGCGGAATATCGTGTCTGCTCCATAGATATTTTCGGACGCAGCAGCGACTTTTCGTCACCGCTAACCGTTCAGGTGGAGAAAGTTACCGCGCCCGAGGCTCCTTCAGTAGGTACGCCGGTTCTCTCCCGAGAGGTAGATACTAACCAAGTATATTTGCCCTTATCCGCCGACTATGCCCTAAATGTTTCTGTCCAAAACTCGGTTAAACTAAACCCCGGGGTGGACGGAGTAGTGATCCCTATCTTTACTGCTTCGCCGGACACCGATCGCTTCACCGTTTACCGTGCCGTGGCTGTAGGCGCTGGAACCTTCAGCGACCCACTTCCTTACATCAATCTTACATATGAAAATCCTAAAAGGGGACTTAGTGAGCAAGATATTCTTAATGCTCCTGAAATATCTTCCCTGGCTGCAACCACCAGTGTATTGTTAAAGGGTGCTAACCAGGTGGTATTGCGCCAGAACCAGGGCAACTGGCCGGACTTAGTCTTTTTCGATGCCAATGTCACCGAAGGATGCACCTATAAATACTGGGTTGCAGCATGGGACGAGGAGCGTTGGAGCAACGAAAGCGCTTGGTCTCAGGCGGTAATTGCCGCCGTGCCCACTGCCAGAGAACCTCAGCGACCGGACGCTTTAGATATCGCCATGCTGGTAAGGGCGCTGCCGGACTACTCCGACAACGCCCCGGGGTTGGTTAACGATGCTACCATCAGCTATCAGGATATGCAATATGCTGCCGTTAGTAATACTGCTCTGCGCTTTCCCGCTCCTGACCCCAGCAGCGATGCTGCCACCCATACTAACATCAACGAGGTTAAGATGGTGGTAGCGGATAACACTAAGGTGAGTATCGGTAGTTTTAGCAAGTTTGGCATCCAGCCGTTATTGATCGGCTCCCAATTCGCTAACCTGCCGGAGAACAAGTATTTCCATACCTTTTTAGCAGTGCCAGGCAGTACGGTGCTGGCAGATGGCACCGCCAGGCTGCAATGGCCGGCATACAGCGGTGAAGGGTTGGAAGGGTATAATGTCTACCAGGCTATGTTTGAGCCCCTATCTCTGGAGGTTATGCAAAAAATGACCAGGTCGGAGCTTTTGCAGCTGGGAGACTGGCAGCGGATGAATACCGACCCCCTCATCCAGAATAAGTTTACCCTCAGTGGACTCAGCAGAGATGCCGAGATGCTCTACCTCTTCCTGGTCTGCCTTCAACCTAATGCCCAGGCGGTAGCATCTACGGCAGCTCCGACAGACCAACCGGCAACCATGGGGTGGCCCACCCTTAGCTCCCTGCAGTTGGATCTGCCAGGTACTCTCCAGGTAACCGATAGCGGTGAAGTGCATATTATGCCCCAGGGCTGGTCGCCTTTAATATATAATACTGGCTATACCTGGTCTGCCGATGACGATCTGTTTTACTGGAAATGTCTGAGCAAGGCTCTGGGGATAGTCAAAAGTTATGATGCTTTGGATGGCTCTCCCTGGTCGGTAATCATTAACGGCTACTATAAAGCATATACGGCAGCCCTTGCGGAAATGGCTGTTTTTGGGCTCGCCACGCCAGAAAAACCGGAAATGCCTATGCCACCTTTGCTCAGCAGCATACCGGCACATGCCCTTGGGACATTGCATCTGAGCTTTACGGGTAAATTTACGGCAAACTTAAGTGGTGGCGGCTGGTGGACATTCGATACCGGTATCACCCGGACTAAAGAAGATAATGAGTTTGTTTTAAACTGTTTTCAGGCTTTCTTTGCTACGGAAACAACCTTTGCCATGACCTCTCCTATGCCGGTAATTATAAGCTATTATTACAATGCTTATACCGCTGCCTACGCCGGTTTCCAGCACCGTACTCTGGCTGCTTATCGGCATGAGCTGGCTCAGTATGAAGAGTTTATGGAGCTTATCTCCAGGGTGATAGTTGCCGGCTATGTAGAGATCGCTTGGGAAGCGCCTGCTGACCCTCAAGTTAAATTCTACCGGGTTTATCGGGCAGAGGTACTCTCCTTCCAAACACAGGCCAATGAGAGTTTGCTGGAATGGACATTGGTAGGGGATTTTCTTGCCACTCCACAGTTTACCGATCCGGTAGATCAAAGTCACGCCCGCTATTATTACTATAAAGTCACCTCAGTTTCTCCCTGGGGGGTGGAAAACTCTGTAGGTAGGGTGCAGCGCTTCAGGGTACCTTCGACCATACCACCGGCTACCCCTAACCTTCTCGTTCCTTTGCAGCGCAAGGACGGTGTTCAGGTCAACTTCTCGGCGGTGCAATACTGTGACAAGTATGTTCTCTATCGCGCGGAAATACCGAAAATTTCCGATACTTACATAGCCCAGCTGAGCACTGGGATCAAGAACACCCTGTTTGGTATCCCTACTATTAACGACAGCTTTATGAAAAATATGCTGCAAGATGCCATAAGCCTGCAGGTGAGCACCAGCCCCAGTCGTCAGCTCAATGCGGTAAG
>WREE01000117.1 GCA_009779515.1 Symbiobacteriaceae bacterium | reverse complement strand
TGCTGCATTTCTCTGCGACTGAGGGGCAAAAAGTTATGCATAATCTTGCCTCGCCCTCTAACCCATGTGGGTAGTTAGTTAACTAGTCGAGTTGCGCCACAGGTTTTGGATCCATTGCCAGATAGCTTGCCACCATGCACCCCCTTGGAAAGCGAAAAAGAGATAAAGGAAAACCACTCCCACCACTAACCAAAAAACTGCCGAAATAATAAAGCGTTGTCGTTGAATTTGCAACAATCGTTGCTGTCGCTGCCTCTCCCGCATCTGCTTTTCGGCGCTGACATCCCAGTAAGCCCCGGAGGTGCTGGGAATACCTGTTCCACCAGCAGTTACCCCTTCCGGCTCTGGCTTTGCTCTAGGTTGAGGATGCACCGCTGCTGCAGCAGAGACAAACCCTTCCTTCCAGACATCGGTCGCCGGGAAGGGTATGCTTGGTGCCGGAGCTGCTTCAGCCACCGTAAGTTCCGGTTCAGGCTCAGGTTCCGTTTCTACCTCCCTGGACTCCTCTCGTGGGATAAAGGGGGGAAAAGGAAAGGCGGTTACCCGAGGGAATAAAGATTGCATGGCTTCAGGATCACGGTCAGGCGGTCGCTCTTCAGCAGCTCTGGGTAGCTGTTCCACCTCACTGTCCTCAGCCTCAAGTTCCAGATAAACCGCAAACCCTTGGCGTTGTTCCAAGAGCATTTGCCACAGTTCGCTGGCATCTAAACCGAGTAAACGAGCATAGCTGCGCAGATAGCCCCTGGCTAAGACATCCTCCGGCAAACTCGCCCAATCTTCATTTTCCAAATTTATTAAGTGCCGCGACATAACTAAAGTATGCTTATGCACATCGGCAATGCTATAACCTAACTCTTCCCGCTTGCGCCGCAAAGTCTCCCCTACGCCCACCGCAGCCACCTCCTTAATTACAGGATTGAACGCAGCTGATCCACCTGCTCCAGGGAAAACAACACATCCCTGGGCTTACTTCCATTGGGTGGTCCGACGACCCCCAGCTCCTGTAGCTGATCCATAATACGCCCTGCCCGAGAGAAACCAACATTGAGACGCCTTTGGATAAAGGAGGTGGAACCAAGACGTGCCTCCACTATTAAATGCGCCGCTTTATAAATTAGGGGGTCGCGCTCGCTATAGTCGTTGGCAGTGGCTTCATCTTCGTCACCACCATGAAGAATTTCCTCGTTATAAACCGGTGTCCCCTGGGCTTTAACATGAGCTACGATAGCGTCAATATCTTCTTCGGAGATAAAAGCTCCTTGCACCCGGATAGGTTTGAAACTGCCAATAGGCATAAAGAGCATATCACCTTTGCCCAAAAGCTTTTCCGCACCGTTGGTATCCAAAATAATCCGGGAATCTATACCTGCTGAGACCACAAAGGCAATCCGCGAAGGAATGTTCCCTTTGATAATTCCGGTAATAACATCGGTAGTCGGTCTTTGCGTCCCCACCACCAGATGAATCCCAGCTGCCCTGGCGAGCTGCGAAATACGAATTATCGAGCGTTCTACCTCGTCCCGGGCAATCATCATGAGGTCGGCTAATTCATCGATAAACAAAACCCAATAAGGAATGGTTTCCATTTTCGCTACCACTTCCTGAAGCTCTGGGTTGATGTCGGGATTGTTCTTTAAAACAGCTATTTTTTCGTTAAACTGGACGATATTTTTGACATTCAAGGCGGAAAATAGCTCGTAGCGCTTATCCATCTCCTTGGTGGCAATTTTAAGCACCGCTGCTGCCTTTTTAGGGTCGGTAACCACCGGCGCCAACAAATGAGGAATACCGTTGTAGTTTTGCATTTCCACCACTTTGGGATCGACCATGATTAAACGCACCTGATCGGGGCTGCAGCGGTACAGAATGCTGCAGATAATGGTGTTCATAGTCACCGATTTACCGGAGCCGGTAGTTCCTGCCAGCAGCAGATGAGGCATACGGGCTAAGTCGATTACCACCGGCTTACCGGCAATATCTTTCCCCAAAGCTACCGTCAAAGGCGTTTTGGCTTCACTATATTCCTGGCTATGCAATATTTCGCTAAGCATTACCGTTCCCGCCACTTTGTTGGGCACTTCAATGCCAATAGCAGCCTTCCCCGGGATGGGCGCTTCAATGCGCACCCCTACAGCGGCTAAAGATAAAGCAATATCGTCCGCGAGGCTAGCCACTTTGCTAACCCTTATACCTGGAGCCAATTGCAGTTCATAGCGAGTAACCGCCGGACCCTGGCTGATAGCCAACACCTTAGCTTTCACCCCGAACTGGTCTAAAGTTTGCTCTAAAAGTAGAGAGTTACTTGCCAGTTCGGAAGGGGGAAGCCCCGGGTTGCCTAGCGGTTTGGTCAGTAGCCCTAAGGGAGGGGGTTGATACCTGACCATAGCAGCTCCCGACGTCATACTGCTCATCAACTGAGCTAAAGTGGCAGTATCGATATCATGAGGGACACCGCCAATAGGAAGAGGTGCTTCGTCATCGTCCCAAGGGTCGTTACCAACCAAAGGGTCGCCTTCATAGAAAAGCTGTAGCTCCTCTTCGTTTAAAGGAACCAATTCATCTTCCATTAAAATTGCTGGGACAAGCTGGGAAGGAAGGGGATCTTCTGGCTTCGGAGTAGGTTCTATAGGCACCAGGTCGGGAACAGCGCTAGGCTCCAGCTGACGGTAGAGTTCCGCCGTAGCCAGCGGCAAGACTATACCGGGACTGACCGAGGGTAGTAAAAGCTCCTCTTCCTCCTCCGGTGCTATGTGGGGTTGAGGTATAGCGAGAGGATCGGCTTTCTCCTCGGCACTTCTTTGAACACTCTCCTGGGAAAGAGCCGCCACCCGAGCGGTCAACTCATCTTGTCGCAGCAGCAACTCGGCCGAAGGCTCTGCAAGCTCAGGGGTGGGCGGTCTTTGCACCGCTTGCGAAACCTGGCTGAGCACCGCTTGCCCTTTGCTGCGAATAGCTTTAGCTTGTTCGGGGCTGGGAATAGCGCGGCGAGCTCCGCGACCGATCATCACCAACACTAATGCCGGAGGGATGCGTGTCAGCATGCTAGCCGTGGTAAGCAGGAGGGCAAAAAGAACTACCCCCACTCCCAGAGAACCGCCAAAGCCGAAGATGAGGCTATATAGAGCAGCACCTATGCCGCCACCGTAGCTGCCACGGACTATAGGGTCGCCCATATCGAGACCCCGAAAAGCAGACCACCAGCTATCGCCTAATAATACGGAGATTTGCAGAAAAAAGAGACCCCAAAAGCTGGTTAGACGCCCCGGTAGTTGCACCGGCAATAGAAGACCTATGCTGTATAATAATAGCGATAAGGCGAAGAGGAGTTTGGAGCGCCCCAAAGCGCCCCCTAAAAAGGAGTGGAGAAAACCTCCGAAAAAACCGGAGTTATGAGGCCAGATGGAGACTAAAAGAATATAGACGGAGAGACAAAAGAGAATGAGGGCAACCCACCCCGCCGGAGGATTAGTTTGGCGAAGGCGCCGCCACCAGGAGACCTTAGCTTCGCTAGTGGTACTAGCGCCGCTCTTTTTGCCAGCAGGTTGACGTTTGCGGGTGCTGCTGCTTTTACTGTCCACTCATCTCACCTCCCAAACGAAGTATCCCTTGTACGTTTCGCCATGAGCAGCTTAAAAACCTGCCTGGAAAGAGCGAACAAAAAAGCTGGGTTGGTGCTGTCAGCACGAACCCAGCCGGGTGTTGATGATGAGCATATTATTTTTCTTCATTCTCTTCCTTGGCTAATACTTCCTTCAAAGAAGCCATGAGACCTGCCACATCTTGAATTTGGGAAGGAATAATCAGTTTGGTGGCTTTACCGTCAGCAACCTTTTCTAACGACTCGAAGCCTTTCAGAGTCAGATAAGCAGCGCTGGGGTTAGCTTCTTTGATCATCTTAATACCTTTAGCTTGAGCTTCTGCCACTAAGAGGATGGAATCTGCTTCGCCGCGGGCAATGGCGATCATCTGCTGCCGTTGAGCATCGGCTTGCAACAACGCGGACTCCCGATCACCTTCCGCCCGCAGAATAGCTGCATGCTTTTCGCCTTCGGCTCTAAGGATCGCTTCCCGGCGCTCCCGCTCAGCCCGCATCTGCTTTTCCATAGCGTCTAAAATATCCCGGGGAGGGATAATATTCTTGAGCTCCACCCGGTTAACCTTAATCCCCCAGGGATCGGTAGCTTCGTCGATGATTTCCCGCACCTTGGAGTTGACGGTATCTCGAGAAGTAAGCGTTTCATCCAGCTCTAACTCACCAATAATGTTACGGATAGTGGTAGCAGTCATTTTTTCGATACCACTGATAGGATTATCCACCCCGTAGGTAAAGAGTTTAGGGTCGGTAACATAATAGTAAATTACCGTGTCTACTTGGATGGTAACATTATCGCGGGTAATACAGGGTTGCGGAGGGAAGTCCAGAATTTGCTCTCGCATGGAGATTTTCTTCGCCACTCTGTCGATAATTGGTGTTAGGATGTGAAACCCCACTCCTAAAGTGGTATGGTAGGCTCCCAGCCGCTCAATAACATAAGCTTCCGACTGCGGTACAATACGAATGTACGAAAATATAGCAGCCAAAGCGATGATACCCAAACTGATGAAAATAATGATGCTAATTATGTCCCCCATGGTTCACCCCTCCTGTCCTAAAATATAGTTTGCTACTCGTCTTCGATGAGAGTGACTAACAAGGTTGCGCCATCGATAGCTCGAACAATTACCGAACTCCCCTCGGAGATTACAATATCCGGATCGTCACTGCGAGCACTCCAGAGAGCGCCATGGGCTCTGACTTCACCGCGGCCACGTCGGGGTATTTCTTTGGTTACGAAAACCTCCATACCGATAATTCGGTCTACATTTGTGGGCACAATTTTCACTTTGGTAAACGGCAGAATATATCGCCTGATGACTAAGAAGCTGGCAATGGAAACTACTGCAAAGGAGAGAAGTTGGATGGGTAATGGCATATTAAAATACGCCATGACAAAAGCTACCACACCAGCTACCGAGAACCAGATGCTCACCAGGGCTTGGGTGGCCATTTCCACCACTGCCGCTATTAGGGCTACGACAATCCAAAGAATTGTCATTCTACCTCCCCCCTTCCCAGGTCGATAACCAGAATCTGGTCTCGCGTATCAAACAACAGGGGATACTTGCGACCCGCTTCTGCGGATAAGTTGAGCTCAAACAGGTCGTTGATCATGGTGCAGAAGCTGCGGTTGGCGATACGACCATAACTTCTGGCGATGCTGATTTTGTAGAGCTCATCTGGAGCTACCATACCTTCTGCCACTTCATGCTGCGAAACAAGGCGGATAGCAATCTGTTTGGTTTCGCGGTTAACCCCCAGCATAACGTACCAGGGATTATCCAGGTATTCGATTGCTGCCCGGTTCAAAGTGATGTTCGATAAATAGATGGTAGCACTGGGACTACGCGTTTCATTTTTTACCCATTCGTACACGCATTATCACCTCCGGTATATAGTATACCACAGTGATTATTTTTTTGCAATACTCCTTAATACGAAATATTAGTTACATTTGTGTTAAGGAGAATAAGCTTTAGCGAATCAATTCCAATAAAAACTTGCCACGAAAAACTTCCCGTTGCTGCACCGATACTCGTACATGGATAATTTTGCTGCTCCCCCGGTCTTCGATAAGATCCCCCTTAGCCACCAGCCGCTCTCCAGCTAAAGCCGGCGAGCGGTAGCGGATAGAGGCAACCCCTACCAAAGCTACTTCAGCATCAATGATGGCAAGCGCCAAAGATTCTGCCATAGCATAAATAACATGGCTGCGAATAATTTGGGTGTGGGAAAAAGCCATTTCGGCGGTGCTTTCCAAAATAGAAAGACCACTGCGGTTGAGTTGCAGATCCAGGAGCTCCCCTACCAGTTCTGACACCTGCAAAGCACGAACAGTCACACTGGCTTCATCGATGCTTTGGCGCACCCGTTCCCGCCATTCTGGAATAGCCAACTGCAATCTATCGAGGCGTATGGTAGCTACACTGACTCGCAGGCGCGCTGCAATTTCTTCGTCAGTTAGTAGCGGTTGCTCCAGAAGCAGCTGCTGCAACTCCTGTTGCCGCTGGTCTCTACCGCGCCTCATAGCTGCTCAAAGGTACCCCAGACGATAGGTTGCCCCCCATCGACCAAACAACGCCCCTTAGCCCACACTTTGTCGATGGTTAGATCATCGTTCAACATAACTAAATCGGCATCGGCACCTACCTTGATACAACCTTTGGTATTGGCCAACTGGAGAATCCGCGCCTGGT
>WREE01000116.1 GCA_009779515.1 Symbiobacteriaceae bacterium | reverse complement strand
GTTTAGTGGTTCAGGCGGTGGGAGAAACATCCGGCCTCCTTATATATTATCTTAATGAACCTATTGAAGCTCTCTTTCACGCCGATGCCGGTGGTCATACCATGAATAGTGAAGACGTTTGGCACTCCCCCCTCCCTTATTTACGGGGTGTGCCTGAGCTGTTCCCCAGCCAAGGCCCTGATGCTAACTGGACTACTGCACCAGGCTACAGTTCCGCTCAATTGCAGCAGCTCCTGATGAAGAGTGGCTACCCCAACCCCGGGCTAATTGACGATATTATCATAGGCGCCACCACCCCTTGGGGAGCCTTGCTGGAAGTCACCTTCCTAGGAAATCGCCAAAGCCTCACCCTGGAAATGGGTACTATCCGCACCGTTTTGGAATTGAAAAGTAATAATGTGCAACTGGGGGTGGCACCCCAAGGGGTAGTAGTGCGCAGTAGCCTCGCCCTGGTAGCACTTCCGGAAACTACCTACACCCTACGCTCAGCTACCGTGACCACTACCGTTACCCAGCTGACCGATCTCTTTACCCGTTCTGCCCATGCACTTACCCCGCTATCTCAAAACTTAAGTGGGCTTAGCGGTAGGGACAGTTTTGTTTTTACCGGTAAAGGGTGGGGGCATGGAGTAGGGTTATCCCAGTGGGGAGCTAAAGCCATGGCTGAAAATGGTTACGACTTTCGAGCTATTTTGTACCATTACTATACCGGTGTAACCATACGCTAAACCAAGGAGGGTGCCATGCATGTTCGATCGGCTCAAAGCCAGATTTAACGATTTGGGTTTTAACACCTGCCCTCACTGCCTGAACAAGTTAACCCTGCCGGAAGTGTTATATATATGCTCTAGCTGTCAGGAGCAAGTAGAAGCTCCCGGACGCTGGGAACAAGGGGCAGCCAAGTGTAAAAAATGTAACGGTTTAGCTACTATCCGACGCTGCCCTCGTTGTGGCAAAGATATTCCCAAAATCGCTTTAGAAACCCCTAACCTCCCTTTTTCCATTGTGGGAGTTTCCAACTCGGGTAAAACTAACTTTATTACCGTTATGCTCCATGAGCTAACCCGAGCCTCCGTGCTGAACTTGGCTTTAGGTCATCAGGATAACCATACCCGTCTTCACCAAAATGCCAACCGTAGCCTGATTTACGATCAAGGGGTAGCTCCCCCCAGTACACCGCCAGGAGGAGAGTTGCCGCCACAGATCTGGTATATCAAAAACCTCGCCAAAAGGCAAGGACAGTCAGTACCCACCTACACCTTTACCATCTTCGACGGTGCCGGTGAAAACCACGAAAATGATCTCGACCCCGCCTCCACAGTTTGTCGTTATATCCAATCTTCCAAGGCTATTATTCTTACCTTAGACCCCCTCATCTTACAATCAGTCCGTCAAGGGGGTATTGTCGATGAAACGGTGCGCCGCAACTCCCTGGGAGGCAGCGATGGTGGTACGAAAAATGCCGAGGAGATTGTCGTCAGTATCGCAAGCTATATTAAAGCTGCTCGTGGCATAAGAGACACGCAAGTGTTAGATATTCCCGTAGCGGTAGTTCTCACCAAGTTCGATACCATCTTAACCCACCAATCATTGGGAGTTAATGCCCTGGTCAAGAGCCCCGGACTGGCCTTTCGGAATGGCAGAGTAGACTTAGCAGCTTTGGCGCAAATAGATGAAGAGCTGCGCTTCTGGCTTAGCAATATAGGTGAAGCAGCGGTGACTAAGGCTCTAGCAGGCAATTTTGCTGACTTCTCTTTCTTTGGAGTCTCCAGCTATGGTTCACCTCCTAAACCGGGTAACAGTTTAAATACTATAGTCCCTCACCGGGTCTTAGACCCTATTCTCTGGCTTTTTGCTAAAGCCAAATTCGTGGATTAAAATGTACAGGCAGCTTATTTATACTCGCTGTAAACAAGGCGTGGATCTGCTGAAAGGAGGAGCACCCCTAGGCCATGAGGGATACAAAGTGTACTCCTGTTCGCCAGATTTATGGTCTCCCGGTTTTGTAGATCTCCCCTTTCTTTTAAGCGCCTGCCAGGTAAAACCCCCTTTTAGGGAGCCTGATTTGGTAGAAGACGTTTATCTTTATTATGTACCCGACCAAGGGCCTCCCTTTTTGATCAATAGTCATCCCCGACGCTTTACTCCGATAGCAGGAGCCACCTATGCTCAGCGTCCAGGGAATTTTCTCAACCATGCTTATATCGGTAATTTTACCCAGCAATACCTGTGGGAGCTCATGCACCTACCAGAGCTTTGGTACGCCCAGCAGGAGGATGAGGGTTACTACTACCGAGAGCCTCCCACTCCTCTACCGGTGCTGACGAGTTTGCCTGCACCCTCCGCGGCTACCTCAGCTATTACCCTTAAAGAAATTGCTCACTTTATCGCCGCCGGACGTCAGGAAGGATTAGCTCAGGCAGTAGCTTTTTTATTAGAGCAGTACCAACTCCCTCCCTCCCAACGTCGCTATCTGATTATCAGCGAAGTGAATTCTCGGGAAATGGAGCTCTGGCTAGCTGCCATCCAAATGGCTTTTTCGCCCAGAATGGCTGCTGCTCTTTCTTTTGCTACCCGCCTGGATAGGTTTACCGGCAGTAATCGCTACACAGTAAACCGCAGCGGAAGTTATATGCCGCAAATTAACCTGCAAGATCCAGAACAAACCCTACGCTACCGAGCTATGATCTTAGGTTTAGACGCTCGTGACCACATCAACTTAAGAGAGTTGCGTCCTGGGAGTGCCGCTCCCTATGTGGTTTTAGACGGTAAAAAGGGCAAAGCTTACTTCACCCAGGATATCTCTCATCCCTATTTTACCCTCATCACCACTTTTTCCCCCACCCATTTGAGCTTTGGTAGAGACTTTTTACAAGACACTACCCTGACACAACCCAACTACCAAATATTTCAGCTCTACGAAGTTTATACCATGCTCCTAAACTTTGCTTTACCACCGGTACTAAATAATGATTGAGCTTGTCATTATCGCCATGGGTGTATTAGGTTTTGTCTTTGTTATGGTGGCTGCGTTTTATATCGGGATGGCTATTTTAGCCATGGGTGCTCTCTGGTCTCTGGTGATCTCCAGCATCAGCTTTTTTACTGCGGTCAAGGATAATTTAGACCCCTACCTCTCCTATCATGACAAAAACCCCCTGGCGCCCCAGGGGGTCAAACGCAACTACTTTTTTGGTCCCGGTTTACAGCAATTCATCCGCATTATCTTAGATGCTTTTGCCGAACTAGTCGCTACGGTGCAAGACTACTGGGACGCTTTTACCGCTATCGCTATCTCTTTCGAACCTTTGCTTATTGGTGAATTCTGGTGGCCATTAGCCAAACGCTTCTACTACCTTACCCTGACAGTAGGCAGTGGCTTCTTCGGCTTTATTTGGATGCTGCTTTTCTCCATATTGCTCGGCAGCATTTTACTGCTGGGTATGCTGGCCTTCTTTATCCCCTTTGCTTTGCTTTGGAGCGTCGACCGCCTGGTCTTAATGCTTAGGGCTATCCAGAGCCGTTGTCCTAACTGCAAGCATATTTCGGTGATACCCGTCTTTCTCTGCTCGGGTTGTTCCAAAGAACACAAACAGTTGGTGCCGGGACCCTATGGAGTTTGGCGACGCAGTTGCTCCTGCCACACTTCCCTGGCTACTACCTTCCTAAGCGGTCGTTCCAAGTTACAAGCTATTTGTCCTTACTGCGCCGTCGAGCTGGCAGCTAGCAACGCTACCCAGTACGGTATTCAGTTAGTGGGAGGTGCCGGTGCCGGTAAAACCACTTTTCTCACCTCTTTTTGGCATCTGTACCAAAAAAAACTGCTTAAGGAAGGCACCTCCTACAGGGTGCATCCCGAAGCTGCTTTTAGCGAACTGGAAGAGTGGTTCCAGCAAGGGGTTAGCGCGGTTACTGCCGAGACTAATGCCCAGGCGTATAGTATTATTCATCGGGAAAGAGATAAGACTCCTTTTCAGCTCACCTTGTATGATATCGCCGGTGAGAGCTTCGAAGGCAAAAATTTTGCTCTGCAGCAACGCCAGTTTCGGTATTGTGAAGGAGTGGTGCTAGTGATCGACCCTACCGGTGATCCAGAAATAGCCACAGCTGCTGTTACCGGGTTTATTGATGAACATAAAAGTATGCGAGGCATACCTGCTCGGGAGATGAGCTCCACTACAGTGGCAGTGGTTATTGCCAAGGGCGACCTTTTTCTCGGGGAGATTGGACTCCCAGGTATCGACACTCTCTTTCGTTCTCATCCTAACAGGTACCAAGATAGTGAGGGCAGGCCTAGCTATGGGATAGCCCAAGATGTCATTTGTCGCCTTTTCTTGCAACAACATGGTTTCGGCAACTTAGTTAACTTGCTGGTCAGCGAACTAAGCCATATCCGTTTTTTTCCCCTTAGCGCTATGGGGAGGGAGATGGAGCCAGGGAAGCCCTATAACCCCTGGGGTGTCCTGGAGCCGATGGAGTGGCTCTTAGAGTACGCCCCTAACTATCGGCAACGAAGATAATTCTTAGTGCCTCCCAATAAACATAGCATCGCCAAAGGAGAAAAAACGGTAGCGGCTGGCTACCGCCTGGGCGTACGCTTGGAGAATATTTTCTCGCCCCGCAAGTGCCGATACCAGCATGAGCAAAGTAGATTTCGGCAAATGAAAGTTGGTAATGAGACCGTCGATAACTTTAAAGTTATAGCCGGGAGTAATGAAAAGATCGGTGCTTCCCGCCTGGGGCACCACCTTACCGGCAGTATCGGCTACGGCTTCCAGCACACGACAACTGGTTGTCCCCACGGCGATGATTCTACCTCCCGACGCCTTGGTCGCATTGATAACCCCAGCCGCTTCGGGGTTAAGGTTATAGCTTTCCCGATGCATCACATGATCGGCAACACGCTCTACCTGCACGGGACGAAAGGTACCTAACCCAATTTGCAGAGTAACCCAGGTAAAAGCCACCCCCTGTTGCTGTAGCTCCGCCATAAAATCGGCAGTAAAATGTAAACCGGCTGTAGGCGCTGCTGACGAACCGGGCACCGCACTGTAAACCGTCTGGTAGCGCTCCTGGTCTTCCAAGCTCTCATGGATATAGGGAGGGAGAGGCATCTCTCCTAGCTGAGCCAGCAAGGTTAAAAAGGTTTTGCGGTTATCCCAAGTAAATTCTACCTTGCGCTCACCATCGGGAAGTCGCTCTCCCAGGACGCCACGCAGTATACCGTCTCCGAAAACAACCTCCCTGCCGGGAGGAAGACGGCGCCCGGGACGCACCAAAGTGCTCCAGGTAGTGGCATCAATTTGGTTGAGCAACAGCAGTTCAATAGACCCACCGGTTATTTTTTTGCCCTGCAGACGCGCCGGTAGCACTTTGGTGTTATTAGCTACCAGCAAATCTCCGGGGCGTAACCATCTTCCCAGATGAGCAAAGCTGCTTTCGGCGACAAAACCTTGCTCTCTGTCGACCAGCATCAGGCGCGAGGCGGTGCGCTCAGCCAAAGGGGTTTGAGCAATTAGCTCCGGCGGAAGGATATAATCAAAATCGCTGAGCAACAAGTTGCCTGGAAGGTTATTCACCAAACGGCGGTGCCTCCTTATAGAATTTATTTGTATGATTCATAATTACTGAAAAGACAGCCACAGTATTTTTGGCGGTAATAGCCCCGGTGGCGAGCTTCTTGCTGAGACTGACGAAATAGCGGTCTTAAATCGGCATAAGCAAAAAACAACCCTTTTTGCTGTGCCACTTCCTTGCCTATAGCGATAAGCTCCTGATGTTGTTGGTAAGGGGAAATAAGCAAAGTAGTGGTGAAGCTCCCGACTCCCAGCTCTGTGGCCATATCGGCTGCTGCCTCTAAGCGTAGCCGGTAGCAAAAGCGACAGCGTGCCGGAAACTCTGCTCCGACTGTCATAACAGCTTGAAAAAAGCTGGGCAAAGAGTATGTGTTACTGGTGATTAAACGTAACCCCTCAGTAGCTGCCATCTCTTCTAAAACAGCCAGTCGGTGGCGGTATTCGCTATAAGGGTGGATATTGGGGTTGTTATAATATAAAATAGGCTCCACGCCCTGTTGCCGCCAATAAGCCACTGTCCCCAGAGAACAGGGGGCACAACATACGTGTAGTAACATTACCTTGGTAGCTCCAGTTGGGAAGAAGCCAAGGGGAGACCAAAATAGGCTTTGGCACTAGCGGTGAAGATGCGCCCTCGTGGCGTGCGTTGGATAAAACCCAGCTGCATGAGGAAAGGTTCTACCATATCTTCTAAAGTAGCAGTATCTTCGCTGAGAGCCGCTGCCAAGGTTTCCAGCCCTACAGGACCACCGCCG